>JAGGZV010000098.1 GCA_021161835.1 Thermotogae bacterium
CTCGTTAAAAAGGCGGAAACAAAGAAGTGCCACTCCTGAATACGCACTTGCTGCCTGATAAGGACTGAGGCAGCCGTCCCTCTCCTCCTTGACCCGGGGAGGGGATGTGGGCGTCAGAATACGGGTCTGTGCCATCCCATAACGCCCCGGATGGGATGGCGAGATTGCAGGGGCTGTGGGTGAGGGGATCCTGCCCGTGGGAGCCCCGAACCCGAGAAGAAAACGCGGGCTACGCTCGTAGAAGCCCGTGGGGATCCGGTCTCGGACCCGGGTTCGACTCCCGGCGCCTCCACCAGAAAAGAAGAATACGGGCCAGAAGGCCCCATTACTTTTCTTTATTGGAGGTGTCGTATTTTGCTACCCATGGGTTTTGGACGCGGCAGAGGCTTCGGAGGGTTGGGAAGGTTCCTGCCGGATTTGCTCCTGGTTCTGATAGCCGAAAAACCTTCACATGGGTATGAGCTGGCCGAACGTTTGAGGGAAGTGGGCATAAAGATATACGGTCTTGGACAGATGGGGGCCATATACAGATATCTGGCTTTTCTGGAACAATCAGGTTTCGTAATGACCTCCTGGGATACGGCCACCGCGGGTCCCGCCCGGAAGATATACAGGATAACCCCCCTGGGGGAAGAATACCTTCACGAAGTGGCAGCTCGTTTCCAGGAATTCAAAGAGCTTCTGGACACCTTTCTGGAGAAATACAGACATTATATGGATTCGCGGAATTCGAGGGGGAGTTGAAACTCGGGGGTGTAAACCCTGAAAAGGTGTGTACTGCATGTTTATGAAGGTGTATCTCCACTTCAGCGTGAGAATCTTCTCATGAGGAAATTGAGAGGTATTCATGAATCCGACCCTTTTTCTTACACTTTCGTGGGTTCCAGTGGAGGTTACGTGAAAGCATGGGCCGATCGATTCGCCAGAATGATGGGTTCTTCCATACCCAGAAGCAAGTTTTTAACGATAGATCAGTTTGCCGTGCAGCTGTATCTGTATCTTCACCCTCACAGGATACACGTCGACGATGAAATAATGGCGCTGTTCTTGAGCGATATAGTGACGAAGTTCGACGAGGAGCTAATGGGCGAACTTGCCAGAGTACGATCTTCTCCACGTCTTGTGACCTTCACACTCGAAGCGATAAAGGAGATCGAGGAGAACGGACTTGAGAAATTCCTGGAGGATATCTCCGATTTTCCGCAGACGCAGAGGTTCATCAGGAAAGTGTACGAGGAGTTGTACAAACGTTTTTCAGACAGGATTTTCAACACTTTCAGGGCCTATCGAGAAGTGGAACCTGGCGGTGTCGAAAAGTACATCAGGGAGTACTTCGGCCGGTATCTGTTCATCTCGGGATTTTTCGATCTTTCCACGGCTCACATGGATTTCCTCAGGAAGATCATCCCCCTTTACGACGAGGTGTTCATCTCCCGGGATCCGGTGCTCTGGAACAACACCAACTGGCGAAAGTTCCTGGGGCAGCTGGGTGATACCACGCTCGATATCGTGAAACTCAGATTTCCCGACGATGAGCCTCCTCTCTTCAACTTCCTTTTGAATGTGCCTGGAAAGGTTGGAAAAGGGATCATCGAATTTCTCACCTTCAGGGATACGGAGGAAGAGGTAACAGGGGTATGCAAGAAGATCAAGAAGGAGATCGTGGATGGTGCATTTGAGCCCGGAGAGATCGGTATAGTTTTGAACAATTTTTCGGAGAGAGCTGGAGAGTTCGAAAGAAGGTTGCGAGAGTATGGTGTGCCCGTACGTGTGGAGGGTGATGAAACGCTGGCTTCCAGCAGATTGATACAGCTGATAACCCTGCCCCTGAGAACCGCAAGCGCCGGATATCCCGTAGAACACATCATGTCGCTGATGGACCACGGTTACGGTGTGGCGGGTGTTCCTTCGCTTACGGCCGAGGATATGGAGAGGATAGCGCGGAAAGCTGTTCTACACGCTGATCCTTTGAGAACATCGCTCAGCAGGAGGAAGGAAGGGTGGTTCGACAAACTCAAAAGTCTTTTGAAGGTGCTGGAAACGAGGGGGGAAGACCTGGAAGGAGTTGAACGGGAAGAAATAGAGGTGGAGAGGGAAATATGCCGGAGATTCATGAAACATGCCGAGAAGGTTTTCGAGCTTCTGGAGCCTCTGGAATCCGCCAAATACGCGAAAAAGCCCGCAGGTTTTTACACCGAACAGCTGATGAACATCATGAAGAACTTCGATCTCTCGATCGTGCCTGGAGAGGAGAAATTTTACGGTGAGTACATTGCTCTGGTTGAATTCAGCAGAGCTGTTCATGATCTGGAAATTCTTCTCGAAGGTTCGGGTATTGCTCCTCTCAAACTCGACGAATATCTCACCTTTCTGGACGTCATGTTGAACGTAAGGCGCTACAAGCCCGAACCCGATCTGGGTAACAGGGTAGAGATAATGTCGCTGGAATCCGCGAGATTCAAATGGAAGAAGTGGAAGGTAGTGATAGATTTCATAGACGGCGTTTTTCCTTCGCTGAGATACAATCCTCTGTATCCCGTGCTCACTATTGAGGAAGGTTCCGGTCACGTTGCGATATCCTACTACGAGAAGAAATCTCTGGAACAGCTGGAGAATCTGTATTCAACCATGGTGACATCGGGGAGGGTGAGCTTCTGCGTTCCGCTGGCCACGCGTGAGGGTGAATCCCTCGTTCCTTCGGTGTGGATAAGGAGACTGGAGAAGACCCTTGGAGTGCGATACGGACCCGAAACCGTGGAAGTTCTGGAAGCACCGATGAGCGAGCGGGAACTCAGAACATCCGTGGTGGAGCATCTGTCATCCATGGAGGAACAGGATGAAGATTTTCGTAGAATCGTCGAGGATATCCTTGCCTGGAAAGCGGAGATGAGGCCTTCCTGGCGTATAAAGAACGGTGAAATTTTGAGAGCCTTGGTGGGTGACTCCCTGAGTTACACCAGGCTTTCCCTGTACAACAAATGCCCGCTCAGATTTTTCTTCAGATATGTTCTGAAGCTACGCGGTGGCGTCATGGAAGGGTGCGATCTTTCCGCACTGGAAGTGGGAATAATCTACCACAGGGTTTTGAAGGAGTTCTTCGACGAGTTCTGGCCTCTCCCGATAACGATGAAGGTGGACGATCTCGAAAAGCAGGTTGAAGATCTTGTTGGGAAAGCTCTCGCGGATTTCCTGGAATATCATGGTATAAGGCGTAACCAGGTGATAAGGGCCAGCCTGCTTGGGAGGTTGAAGGCATACCTCATGAGATACCTGCGCTGGGAGGAGAAGAAGGCCGATAACGTCATAAGAGTATCCACGGAGAGACCCTTCAGTGTTGAACTCAGCTTGCTTTCGTCGTACATACCGGAAACCGCCCGAAAATACGGTGCTCTGAAGTTTGTAGGGAAAATAGACAGGGTCGACGTGATCGAAAAAAATGGTGAGGAGCAGCTCCTGATATCGGACTACAAACGTAAGAAAGGCTCACGCGACATTCAGCAACTTCATCTGTACGCCCTGGTCCATCTTGCGAGCCTTGCGGGACGTGTGGACCACGCCAGAGCGACTTTCAAATACGTGGAAGATGCGGGAGCCAGTCGTGAGAGTGAGGTGCTGGTTGGCGAAAGGAAGATAATATGGTATTCCCAGAGACGTAACGAAAGCTCATTCGATGATGTGGACAGGGAGCTTTTGAAATTGCTGGACGGTATATACGAGGAGAGGACGTTTGAACGGAACGTTAAACAATGTTATGGATGTGATTACGCACATCTGTGCGGTGTTGTGAGCTGGCTGGAGGATGAAAAAAGTGCAGAACGGGAATGATCTCTTCATATCAGCCGGTGC
>JAGGZV010000022.1 GCA_021161835.1 Thermotogae bacterium
CCATAACACGTCCAGCACTCATGTTTCCCGCTATCACTTCGTGAACAGAGTACGGGATTACCAGGCCCCTTGTAGCGAATATTGGCAGATCAACAAGCAAAATCCTGGCCAGGTTTTGATATGATGTGATTTTCTTGTTCAAGCCCGATATTTCGGAAGCCATATGCTCGTATTTCCACTGCCTTTTCTCTTTGTAATTGAAACACTGTATTGTCAAAAGCTTTTCGAGTGTTTCGTTTATAAAATGTAGGATCCTGCCCAATCTATCCAGAAGAGCTGCGAACCTTGGTTTAACACGCTTACTGTGGAGTTTCTCGTATAGAAAGTAAGAAAAGATGGGAATGGTGAAAAACGCGAACATCATCTTGCTCCATACATACACCGTTGCAAGAACTGGTATGATTCTGACGATTCCGAAAAACACCAGCAGGAAATCAGCGTGTAAAAACTGGAAGAGGTTGGTTACATCTTCATTGATCAAACGGGCGTAGTATGTCGTTCCATCCTCTCTTATTTTTCGTGGATTGAGTTTTATGGATGCTTCGAATATCCTTTCTCTCAAACTCATCTGTGTGTTAATCAGATTGCGATTGAACAACTCATTACCTACATACTCGAAAATAAGAATCGTTCCGAAAAGCAACACCAATTGGTACAATCCATTGTATGGAATAGCTTGCCTGTACACGGCTGAATCTATAATGCTCATGAGTACGAGGGGATAGAAATACATCAACAGGGTCCTCAGACTAGCAAGGGAGGACCCCAGCATCATGAAAAATACGCTTTTTCTGCGTGCTAAGGAAACGCATTTAAATATAGTGGACAAATTTGCAAACATCGTTCATGTCCTTGAACCTTACTTTTCCCCATCGTATATTTGTGGAAAAAATCCAGGAAACGTTCCACCATTGATGAATCATTCATATGAAAGCTCTCCAGTTCCCAGTTTGTGGAAGAATGCCCTGTTCAACTCCAATAACATGTATTCAACGCCAGATATAAGCCACCTTACAATTTAGTTTTCTTTCTCTTTAAAAACTATCAGTCTCGGATACGGCCAATCGAGTACGTATATGTATCGTTCGCCTTTTAGATCTCTCACCCTTATCTGTTCTGGACGATTGTCTGGGTGATGATCTGATATGTCGTACATACCTTTGATGCTTAAATCTTTCAACGATATCTTCGCTATGTAATGATCAAAACCTACTCCAGATTCAGCTGCCTTTTCCAATACTGCGTACATGTAACCATCGCTACTCACATCAAAACAAATTATTATCCTGTAATATTTATGCATGGTTTTCTCAACTACTTTCTCGAATTTTCCTCTCTCTTTTTCTACCCATAAACTCCAGTGTTCATCTGGTACATCGATGGTTTGTTTTAGCATGTATACTTTCCCTTCTTCATCACTCGCTAATTCCAGCCAGCTCTTTTTGCTTCCTTTCGCCGATTCATCTTCTTTCAAGCTCACGAGATCGTAACATCTGTAGTCGCAATAGTAATTTCCGTGATAGATCTCTGGAATATCAAGAACATTTACCTTGTTGTAGTGAACAACCATGCAAGAATCAGCGGGAGGTATTTCGTTTCGTTCTACAGCATATATCGTCCCATTCTTGGATACGACTATTTCGTCAGGCCACAATGTTGCGAATATGTGTAAAAGCTCACGTTTCGGAGAAAACACAGCTATACGGTCGGCGGTTCCACCTTTTACGTATATTTTTCCATCAGGTCCTATTCTCACAGCCTTTATGCTTTCTCTATGCACCCATTCTAGATCTGATCTTTTGACTTTAACCCAATCAAACCCTTCCACTTCCCATTTAAGGTTTTTCATCTTATTATTTTCAAGGTAGAATGGACTTATCATATACACGCATCCATCGAGATTAGCTATATAGATTACTCCATTTGCATCCACGTCGAAATCTTCTCTCATTTCATAGGGGTACTTTACATAATGTGAACCCTTATAACGTTTGAGTTCACCTAGTATCTTTCTATCAACGATTGTGGGTTTTAATTGCGGTACATCCGCCCGAATGTAGTCAGGTATATATTGCACATCTGTTACCAGAATAGCGACAGGGGTAAGACTCAATGTGTTAGCAAAACACAACAGCGGGATCCACAAAATTACGAACTCAAGCATCAAACAGGCAGTTTTACACATGATTCCTCCCCCCTCTACAGTTAGTTGTTTTCACGGAATCATACCATTGCCAGCATGTTCAATATTTTCAATGCTTGCTTCATCTTAAAACCTTTTAAAACCTTGTAAGTCCTCCTTTTCCCTTCCATCCCGATCATTTTCACTGGCATACATAATCAGAGTTTTAAAACTTTCGGTTTTATTTTACCAAAACCCACATGATTTTCAAACTCAACGGGTTCCAAATATGTGTGTAGAAATTGTTTACAAACAGCAGAATTTGCGAGTTTTCAATGTTTAGCGTTTTCTAAAAAATAACGACGAGAACATAAATTGAGGCCATGTTTACTGTGTATACATCACGTATGCCTTTTATCCTTCTCTCATGCTTCATTATCTCCGGGAAAGTTTTTCACCAATCAGCGTATGTACGGCGTCTATCTTGAGATACAATTGATCTTACAAAGTTACAAACGAGAAATTCATCGGATCTTTACCTATTGCGATCAAACATGGTAACAATCCTTTACTATAATGAATTATGTAATTACATAATTATGCAATAAAGGAGGTGTTTTCTTTGAAACGTCATTCTATTGTCATGGATGATGCCATGTGGGAAGCACTGAGAATTGTGAGTTTTGCCAAGAAGAAAAGCATAAGTGAAATACTAAGAGAAGCTGTAGAAAACTATCTGATGGAAAATAAGGAGTATCAAAAATTTCTCAGATTAGCAGCAATACCACCTGTATCCGATAAGGAACAGAAAGAAATAGAGAAAATCCTTCAGGGTCTAACGGAGGAGGACAAAGCAATTGGAGAAACCTGGGAATACGAAGTATAAGATTATACTTTCCAAAAAGGCTCAAAAAACTTTCCATTCGCTTGATAAAAATATGCAGCTGCGGATCAGAAAAGCTTTGTTCAACTATATAGACTACATTGAGGGAAAGACGAACAGACGTCCTGATGTCAAAGCACTTCATGGAAATTTTAGAGGATACTACCGATTGCGCGTGGGAAAGTATAGAGTCATCTTTGAACAAAAAGTCTTTGAATTGGTTATACATGTACTGGACATAACACAGCGCGGAGATGTATATAAACAGCGTTGAATTATTTGCATACATTTATGCGATTGTCAACATCGAGCAAAAATGCATAAAAACATCGACCAAAATTGCGTACTTTCATCGATCAGTTTTGCGTAGTTTTTCGTTTTCTTCAATCTTTGTTTGTATACCTATAAGTCCTGTCTTCTGTTTCTCTCTCAATCTGTAGCTCTTTCCTCGAATGTTTATTATTGTACAATGATGTAAAAGTCTGTCCAATAC
>JAGGZV010000051.1 GCA_021161835.1 Thermotogae bacterium
ATTCACATCTTGACATGTTGGGTTTTCACGTGTAAAATAACACCGGGTTTTTGACGTAGCAAGAATGCGGAGGTGTTTTTATGCCAACAATAAACCAATTGGTCCGCCAGGGTAGGGAAAAGGTCAGGCGGAAAAGTAAGTCTCCTGCTTTGCAGGGTAACCCGCAGAAACGAGGTGTGTGTATAAGGGTGTCCACGATGACACCGAAGAAACCCAACTCTGCTCTCAGAAAGATAGCCAGAGTGAGGTTGAGCAACGGGATCGAAGTAACGGCTTATATACCTGGAATAGGTCACAACCTTCAGGAACACTCCGTTGTACTTGTTAGAGGTGGCAGGGTGAAGGACCTGCCAGGTGTAAGATACAAGATCATCCGGGGTGCTCTGGATGCTGCGGGTGTGGAAGGCCGAATGCAGTCAAGAAGCAAGTACGGTGCGAAGAAACCGAAGAAGTGAGGAGGTTAAGGTATGAGAAGACGCGCCGCAGAACGCAGAACTATTGCACCTGATCCTGTTTACAATGATGTGCTGGTCGCGAAGCTCGTCAACAGGGTGATGTGGGACGGTAAGAAAACCAAGGCGCAGAAGATCGTTTATAAGGCGTTTGAGTACATAAAACAGAAAATGGGAAAAGATCCTCTGGAAGTTTTCAAGCAGGCTGTTGAGAACGTCAAGCCTGTTCTTGAGGTCAGACCACGGCGTGTTGGTGGAGCCACATATCAGGTTCCTGTCGAAGTGCAGGAACCCAGGCGTACTTCACTTGCTCTCAGATGGATAGTCACAGCGGCGCGGGCGAAGAGGGGCAAGCCCATGGCTTTGAAGCTTGCACAGGAATTGATGGATGCCTACAATAACACCGGTGCGGCCATAAAGAAGAAAGAAGACATTCACAAGATGGCTGAGGCCAACAGAGCTTTTGCCCATTACAGGTGGTGACCGTGAGAAAAGCGAAGGTACCGTTGGAAAGGTTGAGGAATATAGGTATAATGGCACATATAGATGCGGGTAAAACCACGACCACTGAACGTATACTTTACTACACTGGTCGTAAGCATCGCATGGGTAATGTGGATGATGGAACTGCCACCATGGATTGGATGGATCAGGAAAAGGAACGTGGCATAACCATAACGTCTGCTGCTACAACGTGTTTCTGGCGCGATCACAGGATAAACATTATCGATACGCCCGGCCACGTTGACTTTACCGTTGAGGTTGAAAGATCTTTGAGAGTGCTGGATGGTGCCATAGCGCTCTTCGATGCTACAGCGGGTGTTGAACCTCAATCTGAAACTGTCTGGAGACAGGCTGACAAATACGGGGTGCCCAGAATAGCTTTCATGAACAAAATGGACAAGCTCGGAGCAGACTTCCAGATGTCCGTGAAATCGCTGGTGCAGAAGTTGGGTGCGCATCCACTGGTCATACAACTCCCGATAGGTGCTGAAGATACCTTTGAAGGTGTTGTGGACATTGTCAAGATGAAGGCGGTCTACTGGTTGGATGAAGAGGGTACCAGATACGAGTACAGAGAGATACCATCTGAGCTTCTTGCGGAAGCAGAAAATGCGCGTGAAGAGTTGTTTGCAACTCTTTCGGAGGTAGATGAAAAAATTCTGGAAATGTTTCTGGAAAACGAGGAAATACCCGAGGAATTCATAAAGCAGTTGATAAGAAAGGGGACAATAGAAGGACTCTTTGTACCAGTTTTGTGTGGTTCTGCCTACAGAAATAAAGGTATTCAACTTCTGCTGGACGCGGTGGTGGATTATCTGCCATCACCGCTGGATCTACCACCTGTAAGAGCGTGGAAAAAGGAAAATAAAGAAGTGGTGGAAGTGAAACCAGATCCTGAAGCACCTTTCACCGCTCTGGCTTTCAAAATAATGGTAGATCCTTACGTGGGAAAATTAACGTATGTCAGGGTTTACTCGGGGACGTTAAATAAAGGGAGTTACGTTTTGAATGTAAACAAGGGCAGGAAAGAAAGGGTTTCGAGATTGCTTTTCATGCACGCAAACCATCGGGAGGATGTGGATTGCATAATGGCGGGTGATATAGCGGCGATTGTTGGTTTGAAGGAAACATCTACAGGAGAAACCATCACATCACGGGACTTTCCCATCCTGCTGGAAAAGATGGATTTCCCTGAACCTGTGATATCGGTGGCTTTGGAACCATTCAGCAACGAGGATGAAGTCAAACTGGTGAAGGCTCTCAACTTCATGGCTGAGGAAGATCCCACCTTGAAAGTTGAGGTCGATCCTGAGACGGGTGAAACGATACTTTCTGGCATGGGTGAGTTGCACCTCGAAGTAGTTGCAGAGCGTATCCGGAGGGAATACAATGTGAACTTCCGGGTGGGGCATCCGCAGGTGGCATACAGGGAGACTATAACCGAGGCTGCGGAAGCCGAGGGTAAGTATATACGCCAGAGTGGAGGAAGGGGACAGTATGGACATGTGCTGATGAGATTCGAACCCATTTCAGCTGAAGAAGGCAAGAACTTCGAATTCATAGACAGAACAACGGGCGGTGTCATTCCGAAAGAATACATCCCCGCTGTGGAAGCGGGAGTGCGCGAAGCAATGTTGACAGGTGTTGTTGCAGGCTATCCCATGGTAAGGATAAGAGCGATACTGCTGGATGGGTCATATCATGAAGTCGATAGTTCCGAGATGGCTTTCAAGATAGCAGCTTCCATGGCTTTCAAGGAAGCCATGAAGCGTGCAAAACCGGTATTACTGGAGCCCATCATGAAACTGGAAGTTGTGGTTCCGGAAGAGTATATGGGAGATGTGATAGCAGATCTCAACGCGCGAAGGGCCAAGATAGAGGGGTTCGAAATGAGAGGCAATCTTCGTATTATACATGCGTTCGTTCCTCTATCGGAGCTTTTTGGATACGCTACAATTCTGAGATCTCTCACGCAGGGTAGAGGCTCACACATGGCAAGTTTTTCGCACTATCAGGAGATGCCTCCAAAGGTTCTGGAGAACGTTTTGAGAAAAGTTGTTTGATATAACAAGAATTTACATGGTGTAAGGAGGGAAAAAGGATGGGTAAAGAGAAGTTTGTGAGAACGAAACCGCACCTGAACATCGGAACCATAGGACATATAGACCATGGTAAGTCGACGCTCACCGCCGCCATAACGAAGGTGCTGGAGTTCAAAGGATTGGCCAAGTACATACCCTTCGAGGAAATTGACAAGGCACCGGAAGAGAAGGCAAGAGGTATAACCATCAACGTTACTCACGTTGAGTACGAAACCGAGAAAAGGCACTACGCCCATATTGACTGTCCCGGACATGCTGACTACATCAAGAACATGATCACCGGTGCAGCACAGATGGATGGTGCTATACTTGTGGTTGCAGCAACTGATGGTGTTATGCCTCAGACCAGAGAACATGTGCTTCTTGCCAGACAGGTTAATGTGCCGTACATAGTAACCTTTATAAACAAGGTTGATGCTGTGGACGATGAAGAGCTCGTGGATCTGGTCGAGATGGAGGTCAGGGATCTTCTGAACAAGTATGGTTTCCCCGGTGACGATGCTCCTGTCATCAGGGGATCGGCGTTGAAAGCTCTGGATGCTCAGGGACCCGACGATGAATGGGCACAGAAGATTTACGAGCTCATGAACGCCGTGGATGAATACATTCCCGAACCGGTGAGAGAAAAGGATAAACCCTTCCTCATGCCCATCGAGGATATCTTTTCTATTACCGGTCGTGGTACCGTGGTTACAGGGAGGGTTGAACGCGGTGTTATAAAACCTGGAGACGAAGTAGAAATCGTTGGATTGAGACCCACCAGGAAGACCGTCGTAACCAGTGTAGAGATGTTCAGGAAGGAGCTGGACGAAGGTATCGCCGGTGACAACATTGGATGTCTGCTGCGCGGTGTGGATAAGGATGAGGTTGAAAGAGGTCAGGTGCTGGCGAAACCCGGTACGATAACACCTCATACCATGTTCAAGGCGAACATATACGTTCTGAAGAAGGAAGAAGGTGGACGTCATACACCGTTCATGAAGGGTTACAGACCACAGTTCTACATTAGAACGGCTGATGTAACTGGTGAAATTTACGATCTTCCCGAAGGTGTGGAAATGGTCATGCCCGGTGACAATATAGAAATGACCATCAAGCTCATAAAGCCTGTTGCCATCGAAAAGGGTATGAGGTTTGCCGTTAGAGAAGGTGGAAGAACGGTGGGTGCAGGTGTCGTCACGGAGATAATCGAGTGAGAGCGCGAGGGGGTGAGGGGGCGCGTGGCCCCCTCACAATTCCCATCGAAGGAGGTTTCAAGAATGGCAAAAAGGATGCGAATAAGGCTCAGAGCATATGATCATACCCTTTTGGATTTGTCCGCCAAGAAGATTGTGGAAACGGCAAAACAGACCAATGCCAAAGTGTCCGGTCCCATTCCTTTACCAACGGAAAGGACTCTGTACTGTGTGCTGAGATCTCCTCACAAACACAAGGATTCACGTGAGCACTTCGAGAAGAAGATACACAAACGTTTAATAGATATAATCGACCCGTCACCGAAAACCATCGACGCCTTGATGAGGGTCGACCTCCCTGCGGGTGTCGATGTTGAGATCAAACTGTGAAATGTCGCAGGGGGTGAAGCACGAGATGAAGGGATTGATAGGCAGGAAAGTGGGAATGACGAGATTGTTTGTGGATGGTGTTTCTGTACCTGTAACCGTTATAAAGGCCGGACCATGTGTGGTGGTACAGAAGAAAACAGCGGAAACAGATGGGTACAATGCCATACAACTGGGCTTCGAGGAGGTACCCGAGAGAAAGGTAAACAAGCCGATGTTGGGACACTTCACCAGAGCCAAGGTGAAACCTCATAGAATCCTGAAAGAGTTCAGAGTTGACAATCCTGATGAGTATGAAGTAGGCCAGGTTATAGATGTGAGTATATTCTCGGAAGGAGAATATGTGGACGTAACAGGCTGGAGTAAAGGCCGGGGATTTGCAGGTGCTATGAAACGCTGGGGATTTTCGGGTGGTCCTCGCAGCCATGGTTCCAAGTTCCATCGAGGATTGGGTTCCACCGGTCAGCACACGGAACCAGCCAGAACGTTCAAAGGTAAAAAAATGCCTGGTAGATATGGAAATGAAAGGGTTACCATACTCAATCTTCAGGTTGTGAAAATAGACAAGGAGAACAATCTCATAGCTGTCAAAGGTGGTGTTCCAGGAGCGAGGGGCGGTTTGGTGTTAATAAGGAGTGCCAAGAGGCCCCGAAAATGAAACCGTTGAGGAGGAGAGGTTATGGCACAGATCGAATTGTTGAACATGAAAGGTGAGAAGGTTGGGACTCTTGAGTTGAGTGATTCGGTTTTCAACATTGACCCGAATATGGATGTTATGTACCGTTACGTCGATATGCAACTCACCAATCGCAGGCAGGGTACTGCCAGTACCAAAACACGTGCCACCATTCGTGGAGGCGGGCGGAAACCGTGGCCTCAAAAGCACACTGGTAGAGCGCGCCATGGTTCTATACGTTCTCCTCTCTGGCGTCATGGAGCGGTTGCACACGGTCCAAAGCCTCGAGAGTGGTACAAAAAGTTACCGAAAAAGATGAAGAGGTTGGCTATAAAGAGTGCTTTAAGTGTACGGTTTCGAGAAAATAACTTGCTTGTACTGGACGATGTAAGATTCGATGAACCCCGGACGAAGAGGATGAAAGAGCTGTTATCCAATCTCAACTTGAGTGATAAAAAGATTCTGTTTTTCCTGCCTTGGAAAAGAGAAGAGTACATGAACGTGAGACTGGCGGGACGGAATCTCAAGAATGTAAAGGTCATAATAGCCGATAATCCGAACAATTCTAAAACCGGAGAGGAAGTCACGAGAATAGATGGCGTCAACGTTTACGATATACTGAATCATGATGTTCTCGTGCTTACCAGGGATATGGTTCGTAAGATAGAGGAGGTGCTCGGAAAATGAAGGAACGAAAACTCACCTATCACGATATACTCATCAGACCGATAATAACGGAAAAAACCAGCCAACTGATGGCGCAGGAGAAACCCAAGTACACTTTCGAAGTTTCGAAACTCGCCACCAAGGGTATGGTAAAGGAAGCCGTGGAGCACCTTTTCAACGTTAAGGTAGAAAAAGTGAACATAATGAACGTTAAACCCAAACCTAAAAGAAGGTTTTCCCTGCAGTACGGCAGGACCAGAACCTGGAAGAAAGCGATCGTTACGCTGAAGAAAGGCTACAGGATAACGGAGCTCGAAGCGTGAGGAGAGGTGAAAACATGGGCTTGAAAAGGTTCAAACCCACAACCCCATCACGAAGGTTCATGATAATACCCGATTTTTCGGAGATAACGAAAACTGAACCGGAAAAGTCGCTATTGAAACCTCTTAAGAAAACTGGTGGTAGAAATCATCATGGCAGGATCACCGTGAGATTCCGTGGAGGAGGCCATAAACGAAGGTACAGAATCATAGATTTCAAAAGGGACAAGATAGGTATCCCTGCGAGGGTTGCGGCTATAGAGTATGATCCCAACAGAAGTGCAAGAATAGCTCTCCTCGTTTATGCTGATGGTGAGAAACGCTATATACTTGCACCCGACGGGGTTAAAGTTGGTGATGTACTGATGAGTGGACCTGATGCAGAGATAAGACCCGGTAATGCTTTGCCACTTGAGAACATACCGGTTGGTACCCTGGTGCATAACATAGAGTTCGTACCCGGTAAAGGTGGGGCCATAGCCAGGGCAGCAGGAACCTACGCCCAGATAATGGCAAAAGAGGGTAATTATGCGCTTCTGCGAATGCCTTCCGGAGAGTTGAGGAAAATACATGTGAAGTGTATGGCCACTGTTGGAGTTGTTGGAAACGAGGATCATGCCAATGAGTCGGACGGAAAAGCGGGAAGAAGAAGATGGAAGGGGTTCCGTCCACACGTGAGGGGTATGTGTATGAATCCTGTCGATCACCCCATGGGTGGAGGAGAAGGCAGGAGCAAAGGTCATATTCCGCAGAGTCCCTGGGGTATACCGGCTAAAGGGTACAGGACTCGCAGGGGTCGGAAGCCTTCTGATAAGTTCATAGTCAGGCGACGCAACCAGTGATGGAGGAGGTGAAGTTGTGGGTCGTTCAAGGAAGAAAGGACCTTTTGTACATCCAAAACTGCTCAGGAAAATAAGGGAGATGAATGAAAAAGGAGAGAAGAGGATAATAAAAACCTGGAGTCGGGCTTCCACAATTGTTCCTGAAATGGTGGGACATACCATTGCGGTTTACAACGGTTTGAAGCATATTCCTGTTTACATAACCGAAAACATGGTTGAACACAGGTTGGGGGAATTCGCTCCCACCAGGCGTTTCGGGGGACATGCCGATAAGAAAGCCAAGAAAGGTAAGGTAGCGTGAGGAGGGAGGAAGAAATGGAGGAAAAAACGGCGAAGAGACCCAAACGTTCCATACTTCACAGACAGAGGAAGGAGAAGACGGAGCCTGTGATCGAAGCGAGAGCGGTGGCGCGGTACGTGAGGATCTCTCCACGTAAAGCCAGAAGCGTGATAAATGCTATCAGAGGTAAGAACGTGGACGAAGCTTTTGCCATACTTCAATTCTCGCCCAAAAAGGCTGCAAGGATAATATATAAGGTCTTGAAATCCGCAGTGGCGAATGCTGAGAATAATTACGGTTTGAATCCCGATGCGCTGTACATTAGCCAATGTTATGTGGATGATGGTCCGCGTATGAAACGCATCTGGCCACGTGGAAGGGGAAGGGCAGACATACTGCTTAAGAGAATGAGTCATATAACGGTTGTGGTTCGTGATAGAAGTAAAGAACAAGAATTGGCCAAGTGAGGTGGTAGTTGGTGGGTCAGAAAGTACATCCTTACGGTTTCAGGCTTGGAGTGACAAAGGATTGGCAGGCACACTGGTTCAACGAAAAGAACTACAAGGAGTACCTGGAGGAGGACATAAGGATACGAGATTTCATAAAGAAAAATTATTATGCTGCAGGTATATCACGTATCACCATAGAAAGACGTAGTGCCAATCATGTTGTGGTCAACGTTTATACAGCACGTCCCGGTATGTTAATAGGAAAGAAGGGGCTGGAAGCACAGAACATCAGAAGCACGCTTGAAACTATGTTGAAGAAGCGTGTTTTCTTGAATATCGAAGAAGTGGAAACGCCCGAGATCGATGCACAACTGGTGGCGGAATCCATAGCAGGAAAGATAGAGAAAAGAGCTTCTTACAAGATCGCTATGAAGAGGGCCATATCCAACGCTTTAAAACGTGGTGCCAAGGGAATAAAGATAATGGTTGCAGGCAGGTTGAATGGAGCGGAAATAGCGCGTAAAGAGTGGTATCGTGAGGGAAGGGTTCCTCTCCAGTCGATAAAAGCGGATATCGATTATGGAACCGCTCTAGCTCAAACAAAGTACGGTACCATCGGCGTCAAAGTGTGGATATACAAAGGAGATGCACCATTGCTCAGAGAAACGCTGGCGTTGAAGGCTGAGTGAAGGGAGGTAGACACGATGTTGATGCCCAAGAGGGTCAAATATAGAAAGCAACAACGCGGGAGACTTAAAGGGCAGGCTAAAGGTGGTACCACGGTACATTTCGGTGATTGGGGACTTAAGGCTCTGGAGGCCCACTGGATAACGGCCAGACAGATTGAAGCCTGCAGGGTGGCTATAACCAGGACATTGAAGCACAGTGGAAAACTGTGGATAAGAATATTCCCCGATAAACCTTATACGAAACATCCAACAGAATCCAAGATGGGTAAGGGGAAAGGTAATGTTGAGGGATGGGTGGCCGTCGTTAAACCCGGGAGGATTCTCTTCGAAATAGGCGGCGTAAGTGACGAGCTTGCCAAGAAGGCGCTGGCATATGCCGCCAGTAAGCTGCCCATAAAGACCAGGATAGTTCCGAGGTACCACCTTGGGGGTGAGCTGTGATGAAAGCATCCGAATTGAGAGACAAAACCGATGAAGAACTCAGGCAGATGGAAGAGGAACTCAAGAGAAAACTCATGGATCTGAGATTTCAGCTCGCGATGGGGAAGCTCAAGAACACCGCTCAGATAAAGATGGTCAAGCGCGACATAGCTCGCATAAAAACGATACTCAGAGAAAGAGAACTGGGTATAAGGAGGTAATGCCCCATGCCTAAGAAACGTTTGACAGGAGTCGTGGTTAGCGACAAAATGGATAAAACGGTGGTAGTGATGGTGGAAAGAATAGTCAAACATCCTAGATACGGAAAATATATCAAGAGGCGTAAAAAATATCATGCTCACGATGAGAAGAACGAGTGTAAAACGGGGGACGTGGTGGAAATAATAGAGAGCAGGCCCCTGAGTAAGACCAAAAGATGGAGAGTGGTCAGGATAATACGAAAAGGTGCATTGGCCACTGAAAAAGAGGAATCCATAGAAAAAGAAGTGGAAGAGGAACTCAAGGGAGGTGCCCCGGCATGATACAGCAGGAGAGTTACTTGAAAGTTGCTGATAATTCGGGCGCCAAAGTTCTGAGAGTCATCAGAGTGCTGGGTGGTTATCACAAGAAGTACGGCACTGTTGGTGATGTGGTTGTATGCTCAGTTAGAGAGGCCATACCCCATACGGATGTTAAAAAAGGCGAGGTTGTAAGAGCTGTTATTGTGCGTACCAGGAAGGAAATACGGAGAAGCGATGGTACCTATATAAGATTCGATGACAATGCTGCTGTGGTGCTGGAACGTGGCAACGAACCCAAAGGTACACGCGTTTTCGGACCTGTCGCAAAAGAGCTCCGGGAGAAAGGATTCATGAAGATCGTTTCTCTCGCTCCAGAAGTACTGTGAGGTGATGAAAAGTGAAGGTAAAGAAAGGAGATCTGGTTCAGGTTATATCCGGTAAGGACAAAGGAAAACGCGGGAAAATTTTGAGAGTGATTCCAAGGGAGAACAAAGTGATAGTGGAAAACGTGAATATGGTAAAGCGTCATCAAAGACCAACTCCCAGACTCCGGGAAGGCGGAATTGTGGAGCGTGAAGCACCGATATACGCGTGCAAAGTCATGGTTGTATGTCCCAGTTGCGACAAACCAACCAGAGTAGGATACAAGTTCGTGGATGACAGAAAGGTCAGGTACTGTAAAAAATGTGGCGAGATCATAGACCAGGTTTGAGGGAGGAATGAACCATGGGATACGAATACGTTCCCTTCAAGGATAAATATGTAAACGAGATTGTTCCGGCAATGATGAAAGAATTCAACTACAAGAACGTTCATCAGGTACCCAAGATCGAGAAGATATGCATAAATATGGGTATCGGAGAAGGAGCCAGAAATATAGATCTTATCGAGCAACACGCAAAGGAACTTGCACTGGTCACAGGGCAGAAACCCGTGATAACCAGAGCACGCAAGAGCATATCCAACTTCAAGATAAGAAAGGGTATGCCCATAGGATTGAAGGTCACATTGCGCGGAGCCAGAATGTACAATTTCCTGTACAAGCTCATACATCTCGTCCTTCCAAAAGTTCGTGACTTCAGGGGATTGGATCCGAATTCCTTTGACGGACGCGGCAATTACGCTTTCGGCTTGACAGAACAGCTGGTTTTTCCAGAACTTAAACCAGATGAAGTGAAGAGAATTCAGGGTATGGACATAATAATCAACACCACCGCAAAAACGGATGTGGAAGCGAAGAGATTGCTGGAATTGTTCGGTTTCCCGTTTAAGAGGACTCAATGAGGAGGTTTGAAATATGGCGAAAAAGGCAATGATAGAAAGGTGGAAAAAACCCAAGAAATTCAAAGTAAGAGAGTACACGCGGTGTTACATATGTGGTAGACCCAGGTCCGTTTACAGAGAGTTTGGTATATGCCGGGTGTGTTTCAGAAAACTGGCGAGTGAGGGTAAACTCCCCGGTGTTAAAAAGGCGAGTTGGTGAAGGAGGGTGAAGACCATGCTGAGTGATCCCGTAGCGGACATGCTAACACGTATAAGAAACGCCAACATGGTGTATAAAAAGGTTGTTGAGATCCCCGCATCCAACTTGAAGAGAGCAATATGTGAGATACTCAAACGTGAAGGATTCATAGAAGATTACAAATTCATAGAGGATGGAAAACAGGGGATACTCAGGGTGTTCATGAAGTACAAAGGTGACCGGAGACACAGGATAAGGGTCATAAACGGGATCGTCAGAGTTTCCAAACCCGGGCGAAGGATATACGTTGGAAAGAGCGAGATACCCAGGGTGAAAGGTGGCCTTGGTATAGCCATACTCAGCACCTCCAGAGGTGTGATGACGGACAAAGAAGCCAGGAAAATAGGTGTTGGCGGAGAAGTAATATGCTACGTATGGTGAGGAGGTGCGGGAAGTGTCGAGATTAGCGAAGAAACCCATAGAGATACCGAAAGGTGTGGAAATAAAGGTGGAGGGAAATACGGTGACCGTCAAAGGTCCCAAAGGGACACTTACTAGAGAATTGCATCCCTTCGTGCGCATCGAAATAGAGGATGGAAAAGTGTGGGTGAAACCCAACATGGAAGTCAGAAAAAGAAAAAGCGATGAGAGACGAATGAAGGCTTTCCAGGGGACCTTTTGGTCTCATATACGCAACATGATAATCGGTGTCACGAAGGGTTACGAGAAGAAATTAGCGGTGGTGGGCATAGGATACCGTGCTTCCAACCAGGGTAGAAAGCTCATACTCAACCTTGGATACGCCCACCCCATAGAGTTCGAACCGCCTGAAGGGATAAATATTACAACTGAAAGGGATCCAAGGACGAATTGGACTGTTATCACCGTTTCGGGCATAGACAAAGAACTTGTAGGCCAAACAGCTGCGAACATAAGGAGTTTCAGGGAACCAGATCCTTATAAAGGCAAAGGTGTCCGGTATCTGGACGAAATCGTCAGAACGAAAGTTGGTAAGAAGGTATGAAGCAGGGGGTGTCTCAGGTGATAAAGAAGAAGGATCGGAAAAAATTGAGGCGTCGGAGGCATCTCAGAGTCAGGAAAAAGGTGTTTGGAACACCTGAAAGGCCAAGGCTTTGTGTCTTCAGGAGCAACAAACATATATATGCCCAGATAATTGATGATACCGTTGGGAAAACTCTGGTTGCTGCCTCCACGCTGGATAAAGATCTTCGTGACAAGCTGGAGAAAACCTGGAACAAGGAAGCGGCCAGAGAAGTGGGGAGATTGATAGGTAAGCGGGCGCTCGAGAAAGGAATAACCACCGTTGTTTTCGATAGAGGTGGTTACAAATACCATGGGCGTGTTAAAGAACTCGCCGATGGTGCTCGAGAAGCCGGGCTCAAGTTCTGATGAAGGAGGGAGGTAAAGCTGTGGACATCAGAACCATGATAGAGGCGGAAGAGTTCGAAGAACGGGTGCTTGAAATACGTCGAGTCACCAAAGTTGTCAAGGGTGGAAAGAATCTTTCTTTCCGTGCTCTTGCTGTTGTGGGTAACAGAAATGGGAAGGTCGGGATAGGTATAGGGAACGCCAGAGAAGTTCCGGCAGCCATAAGGAAGGCTATAAATACGGCCAAAAGGAATATAATAAATGTTCCGATAAGCAACGGTACCATCCCGCACGACGTGGTAGGAAGACAGGATGCGTCCAAAGTTATTTTAAAACCTGCTGCACCGGGTACAGGTATAATAGCCTGCGCACCCGTACGTGCTGTTGTGGAACTGGCAGGTATAAAGAACATTCTCACCAAGAGTCTTGGTTCCAACAATGCTGTGAATCTGGCACAGGCCACGATAAACGGACTCAAAGAGTTGAAATCGGTGAAAGAGTATGCGGAACTGCGGGATATAAGTGTGGCCCAGCTTCTTCATGGTTCCGGGGAGGGTCGATGATGGGAAAATTGAGGATAACACTGATGAAGAGTCCTATAGGATACAACCGTAAGAAGCAGAGAGCCACCCTGAAAGCGCTCGGTTTGAGGAAGCTCAATTCGAGCGTCGTAAAAGAGGATATACCCCAAATTCGGGGCATGGTAAATGTGGTTTCACATCTCGTCAAAGTCGAAAAAGTGGAAGAGTGAGGGGGTATGAAACATGACTCTGAGGTTGAGCGATCTGAAGCCTACTCCTGGTTCCAGGAAGCGCAGAAAGCGAGTGGGGCGGGGCATAGGATCCGGTCATGGTAAAACGTCCACGAGAGGGCACAAGGGTCAGAAAACCCATGGTGGCAATGTAAGACCGGGGTTTGAAGGTGGACAAACACCTCTCAACAGGAGGTTGCCCAAAAAGGGTTTCAAAAACATCAACGCCGTTCGTTACGCTGTGGTGAATATAAAAACCCTGGAAGAGAGGTTCGAGGCGTCGGAGGAGATTACCCCTGAGAAGCTCATGAGAATGGGTATAATAAAGAAGTTGTATGACGGCTTGAAAGTCCTTGGTGATGGCGAACTCACCAAACCATTGAAAGTGAAAGCGCATGCCTTCAGCAAGAGTGCCAAGGAAAAGATCGAAGCCGCGGGTGGTACCGCTGAGGTGATATGAAATGTGGAAAGCTTTGAGAAATGCCTTCAAAATACCGGAGTTACGTGACAGGATCATATTCACCATACTGGCCCTCATAGTGTTTAGATTGGGTATATACATACCCATCCCTGGAATAAACCTGGGAGAATGGGCCAATCTCTTTAGACGTTTCAGTGAGGGAGCTGCGGGTGGATTGGTAAGTTTCTTTGACATATTCGCAGGTGGAGCTCTCAGGAGATATTCGATATTCGCCATGAGTGTGACTCCATACATAAACGCATCCATAATCCTTCAGCTCCTGACATCGGTCATGCCCAAACTCAAGGAAATGTTGAGGGAAGGCGAAGAGGGAAGGAAGAAGTTCGCCGCTTACACCAGAAGGTTGACGGTGGTATTGGGAGGCGCACAGGCTTGTTTACTGTCCATAGGTATATCCCGTAATCCCAATCTCATTGTGGTTAATCCGTGGATGTTCGTGGTGGTCTCCACTGCCTCCATGCTGGCAGGTACCATGTTCCTGCTCTGGTTGGGAGAGAGAATAACCGAAAAAGGCATAGGAAATGGTATTTCCATCATAATATTCGCTGGAATAGTGGCCCGATATCCGCAGTATTTTGGACAGGCGGTGGTGGGTAATCTGAATCTGCTGGGTTGGTTGTTCCTTATAGGTATATTCGTTGTAATGGTTCTTGCCATAGTTTATGTGCAGCAGGGTGAACGCAGGATCACCATTCAGTATGCACGCAGAATATCTGGAAGGCGTGTCTACGGTGGTGCATCCACTTATGTACCCATAAGGGTTAATCAGGGTGGTGTTATACCTATAATCTTTGCGATGGCGATAATGATGATACCCAGTATGCTTGCCACTTTAACCGGTTCTCCTACAATACAACGGCTATTTGGCGGCGGTTCACCGCTGTATGTGAGTATGTACGCTGTACTGGTTTTCTTTTTCACCTACTTCTACAGTTCTGTGGTTTTTGATCCTTTCGATGTTGCGGATAACATAAAATCCTATGGAGGTTTCATACCGGGGATAAGGCCTGGCCGTCCCACAGCCGAATATTTTATGAAAGTTCTGAACAGGGTAACATTTATGGGTGCAATCTTTCTGGTAGCCATAGCCCTGCTTCCAAATGTCGTTCAGGCGGTAATAAAACTTACCAACATATACATAGGAGGTACTTCAGCTCTGATAGCTGTGGGAGTGGCACTGGATGTTCTACAGCAGATGGAAGCGCATTTGATCATGAGACATTATGAGGGATTCATCAAAAAAGGAAGACTGAGGGGGAGAAGATGATGAACCTGGTGTTTCTTGGACCGCCGGGAGCTGGTAAGGGTACGCAGGCAAAGATAGTGAGCGAAAAATTGGGCATTCCACACATTTCCACTGGAGACATGTTGAGAGAAGCCATCGCGTCCGGTACGGAATTGGGAAAGAAGGTGGAAGAAATAGTAAAATCCGGCCAGCTGGTATCCGATGATCTCATGGCTCAGATCGTC
This sequence comes from Thermotogae bacterium, assembly GCA_021161835.1. Classification (GTDB taxonomy): domain Bacteria; phylum Thermotogota; class Thermotogae; order UBA12178; family UBA12178; genus JAGGZV01. Next base: position 15,037 of record JAGGZV010000051.1, read on the forward strand.
GAGGAAAGACTGGCGAAGGACGATTGCACGAAGGGGTTCATACTGGACGGTTACCCCAGAACCATACCACAGGTTCATGCACTGGAAGAAATACTCAAAAAATTGAGCAAATCACTTGATGCGGTGATTTTCATAGATGTTGAAGAGGAGGAACTGGTGAGGAGGATAACCAGCAGGCGCGTTTGCCCTAAGTGTCACGCGGTTTACAGTTTGATATCCAGTCCACCGAAGGAAGATGAGATCTGTGACAAATGTGGTACCAAACTGGTGCAGAGAGACGATGATAAAGAAGAAACTGTCAGGGACAGGTACAAAATATACCTCGAGAAAACGCAGCCAATAGTATCTTATTATGAGAAAAACAAACTTTTGAAGCGCATAGATGGCAAACTTCCCGTTGAAGAGGTTACCAAAATGATCCTGGAGGCACTGGGGCGAATATGATAAAGTTGAAGACGCTGGATGAGGTCTCCAAGATAGCCTATGCCTGTAAAGTGGTAGCAGAGGCCCTGGAATACGCTAAAGAATTGATGAAGCCGGGAGTGACGGCCTACGATATTGATAGATTGCTCGAAGAATTCATTCTCGATAGAAGGGTGAAGCCGGCTTTTAAAGGTTATGCGGGTTATCCAGCTGCCACCTGTATATCACCCAATGAGGTTGTGGTCCATGGCATACCATCCAAAAAAGTGGTGTTGAAGGATGGAGATATAGTTTCCATCGATTTAGGGGCTATACACGAGGGTTTCTACGGGGATGGTGCGTGTACGTACATGTTGGGAGCTGTGGATGAGACGAAAAGAAAGCTGGTCGAGGTTACCCGTGAAGCACTGGATATAGGGGTGAAGACGGTAAGAGCGGGTGTGCACCTGGGTGATGTTTCGTATGCGATACAGAGTCATGTTGAAGGAAATGGTTTCAACGTCATCAGGGATTACGTCGGCCACGGAATCGGAAGGAGTTTGCACGAAGATCCTCAAATACCCAATTATGGTGTGCCTGGCACAGGGCCGATTCTCAGAGCTGGTATGACTCTGGCCATAGAACCAATGGTGAGTGCTGGGGACTGGCGTGTCGAGATATTGAACGATGGCTGGACAGCGGTGACGTTGGATCGATCTCCAGCAGCGCATTTTGAACATACCATTCTTGTAACGGATGAGGGTGTTGAGATACTGACGAAAGTATGAAAAGAGGGAGGGAAAGATGGCGGGTAAGGAAGACATAATAAAAATGGAAGGGACTGTTGTAGAAGCTTTGCCAAACGCAATGTTTCGTGTCGAGCTTGAAAATGGGCACAAGATATTGGCCCATATATCGGGTAAAATGCGCAAGAATTTCATAAGGTTGCTTCCAGGTGATAAGGTTGTGGTGGAATTGACCATATACGATTTGAACCGGGGCCGCATTATATACCGTAAAAAGCGCGAAAAATAAAAAATCTTCGAAAGGGGTGTTTATAGATATGAAAGTTAGAGCATCGGTTAAAAAGAGATGTGAACATTGTAAGATCATAAGGCGCAAGGGACGAGTTTGGGTTATATGCACGAAAAACCCCAAGCATAATCAGAGACAGGGTTGAGGAGGTTGAGAGTGAATGGCCCGTATAGTTGGAGTGGAAATACCTAACAACAAGAAGGTTCTTTACTCCCTCACTTACATATACGGCATAGGACTTTCTAGGTCAAAGGAGATCCTGCAAAATACGGGTATAGATCCTGAAAAGAGGGTAAAAGATCTGACGGAAGACGAGATCAACAGAATTGCCCATTACATAAATGAACACTACAAGGTGGAAGGAGAGCTGAGGCAGGAGGTCCAGAGGAATATAAAACGCCTTATAGATATTGGTTGCTACCGTGGTATAAGGCACAAACTTGGACTTCCAGTTAGGGGTCAAAAGACCCGTTCTAATGCCAGAACTCGAAAAGGGCCAAGACCCAGCCGAATAAAAAAGAGATGATCAGGAGGTATAAACATGGCGAGGAAGCGAGGAAGGAGATCTTCGGCTAAAAAGAAAAAGTTGATGATCGATCATGGTGTAGTGCACATCAAATCTACTTTTAACAACACCATCGTTACACTTACGGACAAAGATGGAAACACCATTTTATGGGCTAGTGGAGGTACCATAGGATATACCGGCACGAAGAAAGGAACGCCGTACGCAGCACAACTTGCTGCAGACAGGGTAGCAAAGGATGCACTGAAGATAGGTATAAAGCGTGTGGATGTTCATGTTAAAGGTCCTGGTCCCGGACGTGAAGCAGCCATAAGGGCTTTACAGGCTGCGGGACTGGAAGTTGGGCAGATAAAAGATGTGACACCGATACCTCACAACGGTTGCAGACCTCGCGGAAGACGAAGAGTGTGAAGAGGAGGGAAGAATGAATGGCCAGATATACCGGTCCGGTGTGCAGATTGTGCAGAAGAGAAGGTACAAAGTTGTATCTGAAAGGTGAGAGATGTTACACAGAAAAGTGTGCGATGGAGCGGAGACCTTTCCCTCCCGGGCAGCATGGACGGCGAAAGGTCAAGCAGACGCAATATGCACTGCAGTTGCGAGCAAAACAGGCAATGAAACGCATGTACGGTGTGCTTGAAAGGCAGTTCAAACGATATTTTTATGAAGCTCAAAGAAAGAAGGGTATAACGGGCGACAACCTTGTGAAAATAGTGGAGTCACGACTCGACAACGTGGTGTTCAGAATGGGATTTGCCACCAGCAGACGCCAGGCCAGGCAGCTGGTGAATCATGGACATTTCATGGTGAATGGTAGAAAAGTGGACATACCGTCTTACAGGTTGAAACCGGGCGACGTGGTGGAAGTTTCTGAAAAGAGTCGCGATATAGAACCTATAAAACATGCGGTTGAGCTTTCGCGCGAGAGAACCATGTATCCCTGGTTGGAAGTGAACTTCGATGAGCTCAGGGGAACCTTCCTGAGGTACCCCGAGATGGACGAACTGGATCTGCCTTTCGACATTCAGGCCATCGTAGAGCTGTACTCCAAGTGATGAAAGGAGGTGTGGGCTCGAGTCAGAACTCGGGCCGATCCTATGGGTTTTGAATTTGTCATGCCTAGGAGGTTCGTCCTGGAGGAGGAAAGGGAAGGAAAAGATTATTACTACGCTCGATTCGCCATACACCCTCTCGAGAAGGGTTACGCCATAACCCTTGGGAATGCGCTCAGGAGGGTTCTTCTCTCCTCCATACCCGCTCTGGCCATAACCAGAATAAGAATTCCGGGTAAATATCATGAATTTGACACCATAGAAGGAGTCAAGGAAGATATAATAGAGATCATACTTAACCTGAAAAAAGTTCAGTTGGCATCCTCTTCGTCCACGCAGGGATTCGTGCGCATGACCATAGAAAAACAGGGACCTGGAGAAGTCAAGGCGGGTGATATAAAGACTCCCGCAGGTGTTGAGGTCATGAATCCAGATTTACATATAGCTACTCTGGCCGAGGATGCGATGTTGTACATGGAACTGTTTGCCAGAACAGGAATAGGGTTCGTTCCTGTTTCGGAGATGGATGCTCCTGAGAACGTGGAAACCATACTGATAGATGGGGTTTTCACTCCTGTGATAAGGGTGAACTTTCTCACTGAGAACGTGCGTGTCGGTAAGCGTACCGACTACGATAAGCTCATACTGGAGATATGGACGAAGAAGAACCTGCGTCCTGCTGACGCTTTGAAGAAGGCGACCAGTATACTCATGGATCATCTGAGTTTCATTTCTGAAGAGCTGGAGAAGATCGGTGCCGGTGAAGGTGTCCCGGAAATCGTATATGCAACGGAAGAGGTCATGCATGAAGAACAGGAAGAGACGGAAGAGTCACAGGAGGACCTGTTCGCTGAATTGCAGGAGCATAAGATAGAGGAGCTGGAGATACCCGCTCGAATACTCAATTCTCTCAAGCGTGAGAAGATACAGACAATCGCTGACCTGCTTTCCACAACGGAATCAGAACTCTTGAAAATAAAGAATTTTGGTAAGAAGTCCCTGGAAGAGGTGAACAAGAAACTCGAAGAGAAGTTCGGTTTGACCATACCCAAGACGTCGAGGAGGGATGAAGATGCGTCATAGAGTGTCCAAGAAGAAGTTGAATCGTCCACGCAGTCACAGAATGGCCATGATAAAGAATCTCATGAGATCTCTCTTCATACATGGATCGATCATGACCACCACCACGAAGGCCAAGGCGGTAAGGCCCTATGTAGAAAAGCTGATAACCAAGGCCAAGGCCGGTGATCTCCATGCAAGGCGCATGGTCAACAGATGGTTGAACGATCGACGATTGACCAACAAAGTGGTGGATGAAATAGCCAAAAGATATATTGACAGGCCAGGAGGTTACACGCGAATAATAAAGGTTGGCAACAGGAGGGGCGATGGTGCAGAGATGGCTATACTCCAGCTTGTTGAAGGCGAGGAAGAATGAGAGTATAATGAAAGAGAGGTGGAAAGATGAAGGACAAGATCCATCCCAAAATGAGGCTGATAACTGTTAAATGTGCGTGTGGAGCCGAGCACAAAATCTGGACTACCCGGGAGAATATAAGGGTAGACGTTTGTTCCAACTGTCATCCTTTTTACAAGGGTGATAAAAGCGTTCTCTTCGTCGATACCGAGGGTAGAGTGGAGAAATTCCGCAGGAAATATGGTGAGGATTACTGAATTTTGGTATGAATAATCTTTCATCATAAAAATCTATCGTTTGGAGGTATCGCGTGTGGAAATAGGTTCGTTGGTCAATGGTAAGGTTGTAAGTATCAAAAAGTTTGGTGCTTTTGTGAAACTGGATTCCGGAGAGGAAGGTTTTGTGCACATCTCGAATATTTCGGAAAGGTACGTAAGAAAAGTGGAAGATTTTCTGAAAGTTGGTCAGGAGGTGAAGGCCAAAGTCATAGGGAAAACAAGAGATGGTAAATTGGACCTTTCGTTGATACTGGAGGGCAATGTGGACAAAGCCAAAGAAGAATTTGAGAAGCGTCTGGCCCGTTTCATGCGTGATAGTGAGAGAAAACAATCGGAATATCGGAGAAGGCTTGATGCAAAGCGAGGAGTGAAAAAGAGAAGGTGATACCGAGGCTCGGATTCCATCCGAGCCTCTTCGATTTTTCTGTGTATGTCAAGGCCACTTGTTGTTATAAGTAAATGTCTGGGTTTTGCGCGATGTCGGTACAATGGAAAAATCATAGAGGTAGGATGGCTGGAAGAGCTCAAGAGTTTTGTTGAGCTTTTACCAGTGTGTCCGGAAGTAGCAATAGGGCTTGGTGTTCCGCGTGATCCCATATCTTTGGTATTGAAAAATGGTGAAAAAAGACTGGTACAAGTTTCCACTGGATGTGATCTAACGGAATATATGAGAAATTTTTCTCGTGAATTCCTTTCAAGTCTGAGTAAAGTATCAGGTTTCATCTTGAAGAGTAAATCACCATCCTGTGGTGTCTACGATACGCCGGTATTTGCTGACTTGTCAACCGGGATTCCTGTTTCGTATGGTTCCGGGCTGTTCACTCAGATGGTATTCGAATTCTTTCCATCTCTCCCCATCGTTGATGAGAAATATCTCACACTTCCGGAAAACAGATATGAATTTTTGAAAAAAATTTCATGTGGGAGGATATGAACACTCCTATCGCTTTCTTCTCATCCACATAATTCCCGTTATGAGTTTATCAGTGTTGAAAACCCATGTTATGATCGCGGTTACCGTGATCGAGAAGATTGTCATGTACAGTATGCCATAGAAGATGGGTGAATAATCGTCAAGAAGAAGGTTTTTCATGGCCGTCATGGCGTGAGTGAAAGGTATGAGGAAAGTGATCACCTTCAACACAGGCGGAAGATTAGCAAGGTCTTTAAACATGGTAACAAGCATGCTGAAAATCCCCATGGCTGTTATGGGAATTGTTAGAAATTGTGCATTCCTATAATCTTTCGCTGCGATACCCAACAACATACTCAGGGCAATTCCTGAAAAGAGGGTAAGAAAAAGCACGACAGCCAGAATGATGTAATCGTAAAGCTCGAATTCGAATCTTATTGGTCCGAACCCTTCTTCTGAAAAGGTAAGAGATCTCATGTACAAACCGAATCCCACCATGTATATAACGGACGCCACAAGACCGTATATCGTTGCGGCAAGAGTTTTGCTTAGAATGATATAACCACGTTTTATGGGAAGGGTCAGGAGCGTTTCGAGAGTTTTATTTTCTTTTTCCAGTCCCATAGATGAGATCACAGATCCTCCCGCCGTCAAGATGAGCATAAGCACTATTACAGCTCCGAGCCAGGTTTTTGAATATATGGCACTGCCTACCGCGCTGGGGGTCATACCTTCGATACGCATGTTTCTGTACAGTGTGGTGTCCACGTTCACCACAGGTCTGGTCAGAAACGAAGGATCACCACCAAGTTTTTCCATCAAATGGCTGGAAAGTTTCTCTTTGATTGCTTCCAGTATTCCGCCCCCATTTCAGAAGCGATGTTGTCCATCATTCCCGTTCCTTTCATGAGCCAGAATACTTTCAGTGTACCGCTTTTACCTTTTTCTATGTTGTTTGAAAATCCGGACGGTATCACGAAAAGCATGGCTCCATTTTCTTTTAGGAGCTTTTTCAGCGCTTCTTCTATATTGACAGGGGTTTCGAGAATTTCCGCTCTTTCTTCTATGATTCTGTAAACCATATCGGCATAGATGCCATCATCCAGCTTTATGATTCCCACACGGGGTTTCTTGGATATTTCCTTTTCTATGTTACCCACCGCCTGTCCAAGAAAAGCGTACATTGTCGCAAACAACGCTATGGCCAATATGTTCGCCAGTGTCAGAAGTTCCCTCAATTCTTTTTTCATGAGATTCATGAACATGCTATCACCGCCGTGAAGACTTCTTCTATATTTTCAGCGCTGTACTTTTCCTTCAGTTCTTGGGGTGTTCCTATCTCCACTATTTCCCCATTGTTTATCAGCGCTATGCGATCACACAGGAACTCCACTTCCAGCATATTATGGGAGGAGAGAAGCACCGTGGTCCCAGATTTTGCAGCGGACTTTATTATCCTGCGTATCTCCTGGGCATTGATCACGTCCAAACCCGATGTGGGTTCATCGAGTATCGCCAGTCTGGGATCCATCATGAGCGTACGGGCAACCAGCAATCTTCGTATCATTCCTTTGCTGTAGGTGTCTACCTTGGAATCTATGCGATCGCCCAATTTGGCTATTTCCACACCTTTTCTAACCATTTCTTTGACCTGTTCCGCATTGCCAAAGAATCTTGCCATGAATTCCAGGTATTTTCTTCCCGTGAGATTCTTGTAAGCTCCTGCCTCCTCGGGAAGATAGCTTATCATCTTCCTTATTTTCGAAGCTTCTTTTGAGAGATCGTGACCGAATATCGTCACCGTTCCCGAGGTTATTTGCAGAAGGGTTGAAACAATCCGAAGTGTGGTGGTTTTACCAGCCCCGTTGGGACCTATGAGGCCGAAGATTTCTCCCTCTTCAACCTTGAAGGATATACCTTTCAGCGCTCTGCGTTTTCCATAATCCTTGATCAGGTTCCGAACCTCTAGTGCGTACAACTTTCCCTCTCCCCCATGTGGGCAACCACCTGCATCGTGTTAGTATTTTAACACAGTAGTTCTCATATCCTGCTTTGAACATTGTGTGAAAGGGGGAGGTGACGGGATGAGGGATGAGATTTTCCATCGGTTGAAAAGGGAATTCGAGGAGCTCTTTTCACGAGGATACGGTTTGAATGAACTTCTGGATATTATTGTCGAGAAACTACATACCCGTGTTCCCTACTACAACTGGGTTGGATTTTACCTTGTCGATGAAACGGGTGAACGATTGAAACTGGGTCCTTATGTTGGGGAACCCACTGAACACGTTCTCATCCCTTTTGGTAAAGGTATATGCGGTCAGGCGGCTATCACAAAGTCAACCTTTCTGGTTCAGGATGTTTCGAAAGAAGACAACTACCTGGCGTGCAGCCCTAAAGTCAAATCGGAGATCGTTGTTCCCATAATCGTGGACGGTAAAGTGTACGGGGAGCTGGATATCGATAGTCATGAACTCAATGCTTTCGATGAGAACGATAGAAAGTTACTTGAATGGATATGTGAGAGAATAATAGTTTTTGTCAAGAGCGTGAAATGATGTTTCCAGATGGTTTCCTTGACTTGAAGAGAGGAAACGTGTATAATCGTTTTTGGTTGATAACCTTGGAGAGAGAAAGGAGGCGGTTAGAGGATGAGGAAGCTTCTGCTCGTTATCCTGCTGGTTGCCGGTCTACTAGCAGTGGGATATGCTGAAAAAGTCGTTAACTATGGTATCTACGAAGACATCACCACCACGAACCTCTGGAACATCATAGGACCAGGTGCTACAACGTGGAATTTCACGGTGCAGTTGTGGAAATGGGGTAGTCTTCTCGGTATGAACAAAGATGGTATGGTTACTCCAGGGCTTGCGGCCGATGTTCCTGAGCTGGTAAAAGAAGGGGACTACTGGACGGTTACCGTTCCTCTTAGAAAGGATGTCAAATGGAGCGATGGTGTGCCTTTCACTGCAGACGATGTGGTATTCACTTACAACACGGTTAAGGAGCTGAAGATACCCGGAGGGAACTGGAGCGGTGCGTACGAACCGGAAAAGGTGGAAAAGATCGATGATTACACGGTGAAATTCTACTTCAAAGAGAAGAAGACCATGACCATATTCTTCGACACCCTGATGACGGCTATCGCTCCCAAACATTTCTGGGAACCACTCGTTGAAGAGGCCAAGAAGAAACCCGATCCCGCACAGTGGTTGTTGCAGCAGGAAACGGTGGAACCCGGTGTGGCGGCTCTGAACATCACGAGATGGGAAAAGGGAGCCTTTATCGAAGCTTCGAGGGTTGTCGATGATTACTGGGCTGAAGGTGAGAAGGGTATATACTACGAGAACGGTGGTTATGTCATCGACAATCCGAAGACCGGTTTCCACTGGGAAAGCAAGAATCCCAAGCCAGAAGGAAAAGTGAAGCTTGTCGTTGAGACGGGACCGTTCATCGACAGGCTGGTCTGGAGGATTTTCGGTAACAGACCCGCATCCATACAGGCGCTTTTGAGCGGTGATATTTCCTTTATTCCTAACCCGCTTGGACTCACAGCTGGGGAGCTCCAGCAAGTGCAGGGTCAGCCCGGTATAGAGATAGTCACAAATCCCGCTCTTGGCTTCAGGTACATCGCATTCAATTTGAGGAAATACCCAATGAACGTCAAAGAATTCCGTCAGGCTATAGCTGCTCTGATCGATAGAGACTACATTTGTAACAGAGTGCTTCAGGGTAAAGCTATACCTCTTTCCACCCCAGTTCCACCTGCCAATAGCTTCTGGTACAATCCCAACATAAAGACCTTAGGAGAAGGCATGAACAGAGCAGAAAGGTATCAGTTGGCCATAGACCTGCTCAAGAAGGCTGGTTTTTCCTGGCTGGTGCCACCCAAGATAGATCCCAGCAAACCTGCTAATCCTGTTGTGAGAAAGGGTAAAGGTTTGAGAGGGCCCGATGGTAAGCTGGTTCCCACCATTACGTTGCTCGCCCCGTCCGGAGAGTACGACCCAATGAGGGCAACGACGGCGATATACATCGAACAGTGGGCCAACGACATCGGTATACCCATAGAAGCCAAGTTAACCGATTTCAACGAGATCGTCGATAAAGCATTCATACAGGTTGATTTCGACATCTACATGCTTGGTTGGGGTATTGGAAGGGTTCCCACTTACTTCAAGTCCTTCTGGTACTCCAAGGAAGCAGCACCGCAGGGGTACAACACACCCGGTTACAACAATCCTGAATTCGACGCTCTCATCGATGAATTCGAAAGAGCTGACAACTTCGAGCAGGCCAGGGAAGTTATAATGGAGGCACAGGAATTGCTTGCAGAAGATCTGCCCTATGTGGTGTTGTTCACCACACCACTGTACGAAGCATATAGAGCCGATCAGATTCAGTTCCCGTTCACCGATGCATTGGACGGTATACAGAATTACTATGGCTTCCCGGAAAGTGTGAAATTAGTCAAATGATGTATGATAGTGTATGAATGTGATTTCTCCCCCGGCCCCGTGCCGGGGGATTTAAATCGATGGAGGGGGACTCAATCAAAAGGAGAGGTGACGCGATGAGGAAGAAGGTTCTTTTGATTCTTATTCTGCTGGTACTCACGGTTATCATCGCCTCTTTCAAAGTTCTCAACGAATTTTTAATTTATCTGTGGATTCCCCTGGTGGGGATCATGGTCTTTCTGTTGTTTGGGGTGGATATCCCCAGATTGATGGGTCTCATCGTTGCACTGGCGACGTATTACACCGGTGTGTTGAACCTTACAGGGGTGCTAAACCTCAAATTTTTCACTCTCTTCAGTCCACGGTTCAACATACTGGTTTCAGCTATAGCCTATATGTATGCCTTGCCCATGTATGGTCTTCTCAAATTCATAAGAAGCAGAATATTGCAGATATTTGTGATGCTTGTGATATATGTAACTATCGTGTTCTTTATCTTTCTCGCAATGCCGGGTGACTACACCACCAAGTTTCTCGATCCCAAGATAGTGAAGAATCCTGAAATGTACGAAAGATTGAGACAACTATTTGGAGTGGATGATCCATGGTATATAAAGTATTACAAACACATGAGAAATTTCTTCAACCTGGAATTGGGTATATCCTTCATGGAGTATCCTCGCCCTGTATGGAATATCATAGCTGAACGTTTACCGAGAACGGTTTTTCTGTTCGTGCTTTCGACCCTGAGTTCTTTTACGCTGGGGTTCAATGTTGGAAAGAGGATCGCGTGGAAACGGGGAGGATTCACCGACAAGGCTGCCACAGTTGTGGGAATAGTGTTCTGGACCATATTCACCCCGCTATTCATGTTGATAATGATCTGGCTTTTTTCCTCCTCTCTGGGACTCTTTCCGTTGACCGGTTTCATAGAGCCCAATAAATGGCATAATTCCCCCTTTACAGCTCAAAGTGTGTTTTTGAGATTGCTTATGAGCGGTTTGATACTGGTGACAGCATGGGTGGCAGGAATAGCTGTTGCTTCTAGGTTGAGGACTCTTCGAGCCAAGAAAGCGGCTGTTTACGGTTTTCTGAGCGTTGCCGTTGTGGGTCTGGTAATTTACTGGACTATGAATGGAATGGGTTATTATGCTTTAGATATAGTCCATCATGTTATACTGCCGGTTATATCTTTGACCATTCTAGGATTTGCCGGTAGCATGCTGGTCATGCGCGACACCATGCTGGAGATAATAAGAGAAGACTATATTACCACGGCAAGAGCCAAGGGGCTTCCCGACAGCGCCGTACGGGACAAGCACGCTGCGAGAACAGCTCTTCTTCCATTGATAACCAGTTTCGTGATAGGATTGGCTTTCACCTTGAGTGGTGGAATAATAACGGAAACTATGTTCTCGTGGAAAGGCATGGGATGGACACTCCTGAATGCGACGGTGCTACAGGATACACCACTCGCTTCAGGATGTTTGATTTTCACAGGTATCTTTGTGCTATTCGCACACTTGATAGCGGATATTCTCTACGCATTCCTGGATCCAAGGATAAGATACTGAGGGAGTGGGAAACATGGCGCAGAAGAAAAATGAGATCGCTTATGAGCCTGTATGGAAGATTCGTTTGAAATTGTTCTGGCGTAATTTGAGGAAGAACTGGGCGTTGTTTACAGAACGTAAAGTGGGTTTGTTCGGATTGTATATAATAATTGGCTTTGCGATATTTGGTGCGTTGTATCCGGTGGTGAGCCGCTTTCTGGATCCTGCCATTTACAATCCTGTCATAGGTACAGATCCCCACGTTAGGGATCTTTACTATATAACCGATCACATGTCCGCACAGAATGTGATAAAAGGCCTGGAAATACCTTCTTCCAAGTTTCTGGCTTATGCCATAATGGATCAGGGTGAGGGATATCTCAGCACCCTCCTGGATAATCTTGACCGTTCACAGAAGGAATTCGTTGGTCTCGACAACCCGCAGGCTTTCAGGCATGTTCTCAAGACGTTGGTCGACAATTACATGCCCAGGGTGTTGCGTTCCAAACTGCAGTTTGAGCTCGCCTCGTTGTTGAGATCTGGTGTGATCAAGCCTCGGGCTATAGCCAGTGTGGAGGAACTTGCGGATCGTTCCAAGTTCAGCCTGGATAGTTTTGGTGCACTGGTCGAAGATGTGGGTGTGGAAACGCTGGCCAAAGCTTTCGCAGGCGTCAGCAATGAAAGAATCATTCGAAGGATTGCTCTCAGAGTGAAGATACTCTACGGTGAGGAAGCCCGAGAAGAATTCTATAGGATTATGGAAGATAGTAAAGAAAAAGCTGAACTCATAGTGCAAGCACAAGCAAAGGTTTTCGATGCGGTTTCCAAACTGGTAGCAAATGGACTGGTGCAGCTGAGCTTGAATATAGAAAAGCAGAGAGATCTCGAATACGCGGTGGAGAACAACATTTTATCTGTGCCCGATCTGCTGAAGGTGATGTTGTATGAACCCCTGAGAGTGGTAGCAACCTACCTGCTTGGAAAAGGCAAGACAAATGAGCTCGAGGAATACTTGACAGCGAAGGATACTCTGGAGATCCGGATATTGAAAAGTATTTATTTGGTCGTAAAAAAGCGCGTTCTGGAGATGGTCGAAGGAGAAGGAAGGGAACTGTATGTGAAGAATGCGGAGGATATCCTCAAAGAAGACATCGAAGTGCTCGTGAAGTATGGTATAGTTAACGATACAGATCTGGGCAGTATGAAAGTTGGAGATGTGATCACCATAGCGCTTGGAAATGCTGGACGTAACCTGGCACTTTCCACATTCGATGTGGGGGCGGAAGCCAGGATAAAAATTTTGAGAGAGATAATAGAAAGCTATCCAACGGTATACAAAGCTTACAGAATGGAGAATGAATCCTTGATGAGAAAAGTGGCAGAGGCCCGTTTCTATCTCTACATGTGCTTTATAGAAGGGGTAAGGATAGGCTTGACCCAGCGGGTGCCACTGATTCCCTTAGAGCTTCTCGATGTGAACGGTGTGGACCTCGTGAAAGTTATGGATATACCGGTAGCTCAGTTGCTTTCCTACGCCATAGGTGATGAAACGAAATTGCGTGAGAACCTGTACAGAACCTTCAGAATAGAGGGAGACGTGAACTTCAAGCGTCTGGACGTGATAGAACTTCTCGATCTGTACAAAAACCACATGAGCGAGTTTGCGAAACTGGCCATTCCAGGTGAGGATTTTGGAGCTTTCAAAGCGAAAGTGGATGCAGTGGAACTGATGGACAGACTCTGGAAATATGTGGAGTTGCTCAGTTACGATGCCCCAAGGAGTTTTCTGAAAGTCGAGGCGGACCGAATCCTGAAACTCATCGCTGCCATCCATACCCCTGGTGCTTTAAAGGCTCAGCTCGATGCTCTGGTACCACAGTTCAAAAAGTTTATGGAAGACGGTGAGATAACCGATGAATTCATAGGTGAGCTTTACAACGTGTTGATGGTAGCAGGTGATGAACTCCCAGGACTTCTGAAACTCGATACAGTTGAAAGCAGTATCACTAGAGACGAGGCAAAGAAGATGGTGGTACGTCTCTACGACACACTGGCCGTTAAATCGTTGCTGGGAGTTTCACATCCTCTGCCGCCATCCCGTTGGCACCCTCTTGGAACGGATCCACATGGACGTGATATATTCGTACAGCTAATGAGAAGCACGCCCAGTGAGTTTGCACTTGGTGTTCTGGCTGCCCTCATAACCGTGGTCATAGGTACGTTGATAGGTACCACTGCCGCTTACTATGGAGGACTGGTGGATGCTTTCTTCATGAGGTTGGCTGATATAGTCATGCTTTTCCCAACGATAGCTTTCTTGATCGTTCTCAGTGGTTTCATTGAAATGGATCTTATAAAGCTTGCCATAATACTGGGATTACTCAGTGGTTTTGGAAGCATAACGCTGGTGCTCAAGGCGCAGGCTCTCACCATAAAAGTGAAACCCTTCATAGAAGCCGCCAGGGTTGCTGGGGGAACCACTGCATACATCATATTCAATCACATAATACCCAATGTGATGCCACTTTCCTTCCTGTACATGATGTTCAACGTTACAGGTGCTGTCTTCTCCGAAGCGGTTCTGAGTTTCTTCGGACTTCTGAAGGTCAGGATGAGCTGGGGCATAATGATAAACACCGTCTGGAACTTGGGATATCTGTCCTCAGGCCAGAGCATAGGCGCTTATTGGTGGACATGGGTACCGGCGGGTGCCGCCATCACACTTTTGTGTTCTGCATTCTATTTCCTGGGAAGGGGACTGGAAGAGATAGTCAATCCAAGGTTGAGAAAGAGGTGATCACATGCCGGTGTTGTCTGTTAGGGATCTGGTCATGCATTATAAGACGAAGATGGGTTATGTCAAGGCAGTCGACGGGATAAGCTTCGACCTGAACGCTGGCGAGAGCCTGGGTATAGTCGGAGAATCGGGTTGCGGTAAAACCTCTGTTTCCATGACCATACTCAGGTTGTTACCTGACAACGCCGAATTTCGAGGGGGACATGTGTATTTCAACGATGGGAGCGGAGAAGTGGATCTGGTAACCCTGCCAGAAGATGAGATGAGAAAGTACAGATGGAAGGGTATCTCCATGATCTTTCAGGCTGCGATGAATTCGCTGAATCCAGTGTATAGAGTGGGAGATCAAATAGTGGAAGCTATCCTGAACCATTATCCAGATACTACCATTGATGAAGCCAGAAAGAAAGTCGCTGAATTATTTGAGCTGGTGGGACTGGATCCCAAACGTATGGATCAGTACCCTCATCAGTACAGTGGAGGTATGAAACAACGAGCGGTGATAGCACTGGCACTTTCGTGTGACCCAAAAGTGATAATAGCTGATGAGCCCACAACGGCTCTGGATGTCATAGTGCAGGATAAGATCCTCAAGGAAATGAAGAAGATACAGAAAAAATTGAATATGGCGATGATATACATATCGCACGATATAGCCGTTATTGCTGAGGTAAGCGATAAAATAGCGGTGATGTATGCCGGAAAGTTCGTGGAGCTGGCAGATTCTATAACGATATTCAAACGTCCGCGCCATCCTTACACCTTCGGATTGATGTCCTCTTTCCCCAGCATAACCGGTGAGAAGAAGAAACTTTTCACCATACCGGGTGAACCACCCAATCTTTTGAATCCACCGAAAGGTTGCCGATTTGCTCCGCGATGTTTCAACGCAACAGAGAAATGCAGGCGCGAAGACCCACCGTTTCTGGAAATAGAGCCTGATCACTATCTTGCTTGCTGGAATCCTGTGAAACGGGAAGGTGAGGAAAAGTGAGCGAATACGTGCCCGATGAGCGGACCGTCAAAAGCGAATACATCCTCGAAGTTAAAAATTTAAAGAAGTACTTCCCTGCAGATAGAGGATTGTTTGGAAGGGTGAAACACTTTGTACATGCTGTCGATGATGTGACGTTTGAGATAAAACACGGTGAATCACTGGGACTGGTAGGAGAATCGGGTTGTGGAAAGACCACCACGGGAAAAGTCATAGTGGCGCTTGAGGTACCCACAGACGGCGAGATAATTCTGGATGGAATAGGTATAGAAGAGTATGCGGTGGACGGTTTCAAGGAGTATCACAGAAAGGTGCAAATGATCTTTCAAGACCCCTACGAATCCCTGAATCCAAGGATGACGGTTTTTGATATAATAGCAGAACCACTCAACATTCACGGTATAGGAAATCTCAAGGAACGGGAAGAGAAGGTGGCTGAGTTACTTCAGGAGGTTGGTTTGACTCCACCTTCTTCGTTTATGTGGCGCTATCCACACGAGCTGTCAGGTGGTCAAAGGCAGAGGGTAGCGATTGCGAGAGCGCTGGTACTCAACCCGACCTTTGTGGTTGCTGATGAACCCACATCGATGCTGGATGTTTCGGTGAGGACGGGTGTCATGGAGCTTATGATGAAGTTGAGAGAAATTCACAACATGAGTTACTTGTACATAACACACGATCTGGCCGTTGCCAGATACATGTGTGAGAGGATAGCGGTAATGTATCTTGGAAAGATCGTGGAGCTTGCTGAAACAGAGGAGCTTTTGAAGAATCCCATTCATCCATACACCAAAGCTCTTCTTACGGCGGTTCCCGTCCCCGATCCGGAGTACAAGAAGGGTGAGCCTGATATAATGGGAAGCGTTAGCAAACCGGTGGATCCACCACCCAGATGTAGATTTTATGACAGGTGTCCCATAAGAACTGAACGATGTGCAAAGGAAGATCATCCTCCTTTGAAGGAGGTGGCACCGGATCATTTCGTTTCCTGCTACGAGGTGAGCGAATGAGAAGGGGGGGTGTGATGAAACGTTTGTACATATATCTGTTGCTGGTGGTCGTGTGCGGGATTTCGTGGCTGGAAGTATATAATGGAGTGAAAAATTTCGGGAAGCATAGTGAAGCGGTTTCGAGAGGTTTTCTGGAGCTCAAGCTGAAATTCAAAGAATTTGAAGGTATTGTGGCAGTCTTTGACTCCAGTTTAATCGCTCATTTTCCTGAAGGTGTCGATGTGCAGTTAGAAAATCTGCAGGTTTCCTTCGCGGATGAAGAAGGCAATTATTACGGCACCTACATCGTGAATTTCCATATCGATAATCCCTCCAGTTTCCAATTGCGTGTTTCCGGGGGTTATGGAACAGCTTTGAAGAAGCGAGTGAAAGGAAAGGATTCCCTGCATCTGATTCTATCCGGTACGGTGGGTATCGAGCTCAGAACAGGTAGACTCCCTGTCTTCATAACTTACCCCGTATCATCGGAGGTGGAATTGTAAGTGAAAAGGGTGCTGAGAATACTGATTTTGACCCTGGTGCTGGCTTCGGTGATGACTTTCGGGTCTCTTCAATGGCAGCTGGAGAATTTCTTCGTTGCCAGTTTTACATGGTTTCCTGAAATTCTCCTTATTCTGGTTATTATTTTTGGAACCCGTCTGGTGGAAAAGGTTATAGACCTTCTAATGGCCTCTTTGCTCGGTGCGGTGATATCCGTTGCTTTTTCGCTTCTCTGTGTTAGTATAGTCGTGAACAATCCCGTGTACCTCAGGTTCATACAATACGGGTTGATGAAGAACTCCGTTTTCATAGCGCTCGTGTATCTGGCTTTGGTGTCTGCGGGAGGTTCGGTTGCGGTGATGCTACGTGGTAAGGATGGGTACTGGAAATAGCAGAAGAAGGTGAAGTGGGTTGTTGCGTTTTTCGGCAATTTTGGTCTTTCTGCTGTGTCCGTTTACTCTTCTGGCTTATCATATGTCCGTTTCTGTGGAGGCCACGAAGAAAGCCTCCACTTTTACACATGTTCAGGTGAGTTTTGAGGTCGTCATGGAAGAAGCCACCGTATCCACCATAACCGCAACCGGTGTTGAGAAAGTAGCCACGGTGGTGCGGGATCCCTTCGAAGAGAAAATGGGGATGTCCGCAACGGAGGTCATCAGAGGAATATGGAAAAATCTCATGGAGATGAAACCCGATTACGTGAAGATATCTTCGGTTACTTCTTTCCTGAGCGATCATCGCTTTCGTATATCCATTCGCACATCGGAAACATGGGTGATAGGAGAGGTGTTATACACTGGACCTGCTACTCCTTTCACCTCGACAACGGGAGTAAGCTGGAGAAAGTTCTCCGGGACCAGAGGCAGGCGTCATTTCTATCAATCCGTGGCGGGGATGATCCTCGAAAGGGTGGCCATCGACAGATTGGTAAAGAGAAACTTCAAAAGTCTGTTACGGCTAACCTTTCTGCCCTTTCTGGATGAATATCCGTCTTTCAGTAACGGTGGTGATTATATAGCATTCATTTCCGATAGGATAGGTGGAAACAGGAATGTACATGTTATAAGCTTGAAAGAAGGTCGCATCATGAATTTCCCCGTCTACGGTAGTTCTGAATACTTCCCGCGTTTTTCTCCGGACGATTCCAAGATCCTGTTTCAGGGTACCATGTACGGGGAATGGGATGTTTTTGTAATGCCATTTTCCAGAGAATATGCTTCGAGTATAAGACTCATAACCTCGAAACTTCCGAATGCGTACACCCCTTCCTGGTATGACAACAGGCGAATACTGGTTGCGGTGGATGAAGGGAAGGGTTCAGACGTGTATCTCGTGGACACGCTCACCCGGGTTTCCACCAACCTTACGAATACACCCGACATTTATGAAATGTATCCTTACCGTATTCCCAACACTCCGTCCATCATATACGTTAAATTAAAAGCCGATGGAACGTACGGAATATTCAAGCATACCCTTGAAGGAAGTTCGACGGTTTTCCAGGATGAAGTTTACAACGAGTTCGATCCTGTGATTTCCCACGATGGGCATTATCTGGTTTTCTCTTCGAATGATGACACCATGTACAGGATATGGGTGAAAGATCTCCTGACCGGTGAAGCCACCTGTGTGAGTGCGGATTTGCCTTATGACTGTTACTATCCATCCATCTCGCCTGATGGTGCTCTCATAATATTCGCTGCCTATTACCCGGATGGTGAACCCGATCTCTGGGTTGCGAAAAATCCCTTCTTTGAGGAATGGTGATACTCTTTGAATGTCAGCGACATTATCCTGCTATCCAGTGTTGCAGGTTTATCCGCGAAAAAGATAGAAGATCTAATGAACCAGTCGAAAAACGAAACTCTGGAGATGGTATTGAAGTCGCTGGACAGGGATAGGGTAAGAAAAGTTTTGAAAGCCGTTGAAGAGGCCATTGAAAAGCTGGGGATGGCGATAATCACCTATTGGGACGATCTTTACCCCGAACCTCTGAGAGCGATTTCCTCTCCTCCGCCAGTGTTGTATATCTGTGGTAATGGAATTGATATACTATCACATGAACCGAAGATAGGCATCGTTGGTTCGAGGAAATGCACTCATTATGGCAGGAATGTGGCTCGAAAACTTGCAGAAGAACTTGCAACCATGGATTTTGTGGTGGTCAGCGGCTTGGCCGCTGGTATAGATTCAGCAGCACATGAGGGTGCTGCATCGGCTGGTGGAACCATAGGAGTGTTGGGAAACGGCGTTGATGTGGTTTACCCTTCGTACAATGCGAAGGTGTACGAACTGGTTAAAGAACACGGATGTGTGGTGAGTGAATTTCCGCCTGGAACTCCGCCCATGAAACATCACTTTCCCATGCGGAACAGGATAATCTCCGGGCTTTCTCTGGGTGTGATAGTGGTGGAAGCTGGCGAAAAAAGCGGTTCTTTGATAACAGCTCGCATGGCGCGTGAGCAGGGGCGGGAGGTATTTGCAGTGCCCGGTCCTGTAACATCTGAAACGAGTCGTGGAACGAATGCGCTGATAAAAAACGGAGCTAAACTCGTCCAGAATGTGTGGGATGTGGTTGAAGAATTCCCCTGGTTGAAACTGGACAACAACAGAGTGGGAGGCAACAAAGGGAGTGAGATAGAGCTTTCCGAGGGAGAACAAAGAGTACTCGAAAGAATACGTCTCGGCGATGATACTCTGGACATGCTATTGACAACAACTGGTATGAAAATGGAGGAAATACTCACATATCTCACTTTTCTGGAAATGAAAGGTCTGGTGAAGGAAACGGGGGGAAGATACGTCGCACTTTAGATTCAGCGAGTGAAACACTTCAACACCAGATATTCACCTTCGGCGTGGAATACAAGCGTTTCACCCGAGCAAGCGAGTTTAACATGTTTTTTCATTCTTCTGAGAGCAGATCTGAATCTGTTCACCTCGACTTCCACATAACCTTTGAAGGGTAACCTGTAGGGCAATTTGGTCATGTACACTCCCCCACCACCGTATGCTTTCATTTCCCAACATTCTTTAAGAGCTTTCATACGTATCCTGGCACGTGGATGTAGTGTATAAGCTTTCTTAAGAAATTCAAGAAGTTTAGGAGTGTTGATATTGATTCCCTCTTCCAGTTGTGCGAATTTCACAAGGTTGAGTATGCCTCTGGTACCGTGAACGTCGAGGTGTAAAGTGTATTTGAACCTTTCGGCGTTTATATGTACGTATTCTTCTCCCAGCTTCATAACCAGTTTTTCGCATTCTATGAATTCAAGTGATTTCACCAGATGTCTGGTCGTCGTGTAGGGAATGCCACCTACAATGAAGCGATCGAATGCAGAAGATCCAAGTTTTGCAATACACGCCAAACTTCCTGCAGGACCGATTCCAAGCAATTCGTGATTGTATACCACAAATTCGAGTTTTTCTCCCTCTTCCAGGCAGACGCTTGCGAAATCGAGATTTTTTAGAAAGCTTTCTTTCTCCATTTCAGCGATTGTATATCCTTCTTCAAAGACATGCATCGTGCTCCTACTTACAGCGTTTTTCACCTGTAGATATTCCTCTTTTGAACTCACCACGATGTCCGATTCTTTCAGCTGTAGCGTTACTTCTGATTCATCGCCACCCCACTGGAGCACGAGCTTCAGCACATTCAAGGGTAAACGATATATACCTCTGAAAGGTTGCACTTCTTCTTCTTCCATCGACAATTCGGCGCTTCCTTCAGTCGCATGCAGTACAAGTTTTTTACTGTACAACAGATTTATAACTTTAAATGTGGGTTCCAAGGTACCTGTGAACTTGTCGAAGATACGGTATATTTTTTTCAGCTTACCGATTGATGTTTTCCAGATCATGGACACTCAGCTTCTCTTCCAGCCTATCATTGCCACCACGCTCTTTCTAGGGGACAGCTGGCCCGATTCAGGGATCACGCTCAATTCTATCCGTTCCGTTGCTTTGAGATGTTGTACTATCATGGTGTTCAGGTTCAAAGGAAGATCCATGTATCCTGGCGATATTCGCGCTCCTCCCACATATCCATATTTTCTCATCTCGTTCCGCATATGTTCATCTAGTTTGCGGACGAAGGCTTCTGTGAGTTCCGAAGCGTACGCATCACAGAGAAAGCTCAGAAGCGTTTCTTCGGATTCCATGAGAGTCGATATGAGGTTTTCCACCGTGTGCCCTATGGTTGCCGCTATGAGTGTAGCATATTCCGCATCCCTCATTTGCTGCTGTATGAGTTTGCCTTTGAGTTCTTTGTTCAGTATATACAGCTTTTCGCCATCCCAACTGCATTTCACTGTTTCATAAACGGCCTGTGGTGTGGCAACGGAATTCACAAGTTCGATTGCTCTATTGAGATGCTCTTCTATCTCTTCAGGTGGTTTGGAAGTTCCCGGTATACCCGATCGTGAGAGTATCTTATTCAAAGGCACATCGATATCCTGGGGTGGTAGGAAAAATGTTCTTACCATTCGCTGCCCTCCAGGTTTTTACGTGGTTTTTTATAATGATATCAAATTTATATTGAAAAACCAAATATTGCTTTTCCATATCATATCGAGGCTTCCACACATGGAGCATCAGATCGGGAGTAAATACGAGTGGTGGAAACATATGGTAACATAGCAAAAAAGGGAGAATTGAGGGAGGTCAGGGCATGATACGCAGAATAAAGGGAACACTGGATGTTTTCGGTGAGCAGGCGTGTCTGTGGCGATATATAGAATCCACGTTCATCGAGACGGTGAGATCGTTCAACTACAGAGAAGTGAGAACTCCTATCATAGAACCTGTTGAACTCTTCGTGCGAAGTGTCGGCGAGGAAACTGATATCGTTAGAAAAGAGATGTACGTTTTCGAAGACAAGGGTGGGAGGAGGGTAGCCTTACGGCCGGAAGGAACGGCTGGCATAGTTCGGGCATATATTGAGAACGGTATGAACAGGTTCGGAGCTCCACAAAAGTTTTTCTATATAGGTGCGATGTTCAGGTATGAAAAACCCCAGGCGGGGCGACAGAGGCAATTTCACCAACTCGGAGTCGAGGTGTTCGGTAGTCCATCCCCATTTGCCGATGTTGAAACCATACACATAGCTATGAAGTTTTTGAAAAACCTGGGATTGGATGATGCGCGTCTTCACGTGAATAGCATAGGATGTCCCAAATGTCGTCCTTCTTACAAAGACGCGCTCAAAAAGTATTATTCTGAATATCTGCAGGAACTTTGTGAAGATTGTAGGATCAGGTATGATAGAAATGTGCTGCGTCTGCTGGATTGTAAGGTGGATTCATCAATTGCCGAAAAGGCGCCCCGCATTCAGGAATTCCTGTGTGATGAATGCAGGGAACATTTTGTGAAAGTGTGCAAAGCTCTGGATACGTTGAACCTGAAATATACCGTTGATCCCAAACTTGTACGTGGTCTGGATTATTACACCAGAACCACGTATGAGATAAAAGTTCCATACCTTGGTGCCCAGGATACTCTCATAGGTGGAGGAAGGTATGACAATTTGGTAAGAGAGTTGGGTGGGCCTTCTACTCCCGCAGTGGGGTTCGCTGGTGGAATCGAAAGAATAGCTCTGGCGTTGGAGAAAAAAGGAATTGTTGTACCAAGGGACATACTGATTTACGTGGCAACAGCAGGACAGGATGATACATACGCGGCGGCCATCACCGTGGCGGAAACATTGCGTGACAGAGGATTCTGCGTTGAAATCGATCTGATGGAGCGGTCTCTGACATCCCAGATGAGATATGCAAACCGTGCGAAGGCGGATTATGTGGTCATGGTTGGTGAAGACGAGCTTCGTGAAGGTAAGTTCACGCTGCGTGATATGAAAACGGGGGAACAGCGGAAACTCACTCTTCACGAGATGGTCGAAGTTCTGGAAAAAGCGTGTAAACCGTTACATGGTGACTCTTGATATTGGATGTAAAAAAGTTTATAATCAGGGGGGTGATTTTTGTGAATCCGAACGATGTAATGGAATTACTCGATTCTGGTTTGACGATCCAAAAGTTGCGTTCGCTGGCCAAGAAATTGGGAGTAAAACTCAGAAGGACCATGCGAAAATCGGAGATAGAAAGTTTGATAAGAAAGAAGCTGGAGGCGAAGAAGGTGAGGATCAATATGGAAAAAGAACCCCGCCGCGTGGAAGCTTCATCCGGAAAGATACCTGTTGAAGAACCCAAGCCTGTAGAAGCGAAAAGAGAGCTGCCAAAAAGTTACAACAAAGATAAGCTCATTCTCCTGCCCGTGAATCCCTTCTGGATACATGCTCATTGGGATGTGTCGGAACGTACCAAAAAAAGTTTTGAGAGTCCCGGGGTTGTGAGGAAGGCGCTCAGGTTCTACGATGTTACCTACATCATATTCGACGGTTCGAATGCGCATAGAACCTTTGAAGTATATGTGGATCTTGAGTGGAGGAATTACTACTTCAATGTTCCAATGCCCAACGCTGACTATATAGCTGTTCTGGGCTACATAAATACTCAGGGCATCTTTGTGCCTGTTCTTAAAAGTAACGTTGTCCGCACCCCAGCGTGTTCGCCTTCCAGCGCAAAAGAAGAGGTGTGGATGAAACTCGCCAGAAGGGAAAGAGAAGTTATCGAAGGTGTTGGAATGATGGAGCAACCCGTTGAAAGACCTCTCGGCAGTTCTCCCGGTTTCCAAAAGGAGTACTTCGAGTTGGGTTCAGGTGGTGGAGCTTTCATATGGAGGATGGTGAGAGGAGTCGGAAGTGGAGGTATTCTGTAAATGGCATGTGGTTACTTCCTCCTCGTGTTGCATGCCCATCTTCCTTACATAAGGCATCCCGAGTTCGAAGAATTCATGGAGGAAAGATGGCTTTTTGAGGCTATAACGGAAACTTATATACCTCTGCTGAAGATCTTCGAGAATCTGGAAAGGGATGGGATACCTTTCAAGGTGACCATCAGTATCACTCCTCCACTTCTGGAAATGTTTGCCTCTCATGACCTGCAATCGAAGTACGAGCGTCACATGGTGAAGCTGATTAAACTGGCTGATAGAGAGGTGACACGTACAAAAAGGGAAGATCCTCAAAAGCACAGTCTGGCCATATACTATCTTGAGACGTTCAGTGATGTTCTGAATACCTATAGGAAGTACAACCGTAATCCTGCTGAAGGTTTCAAGGTTTTCAGAGACAAAGGGTTCATCGAATTGATCACATGCAACGCTACTCACGGTTTCCTGCCATTCATGATGCGTTTTCCCCAGGTAGTCAATGCCCAGATCAAAATAGGCATCGAGGCTTTTCAGAGACACATGGGATATCGGCCGAAGGGTATGTGGATAGCCGAGTGTGCTTATGTTCCACCGCTGGATCGGTACCTTGCCGAAGCGGGTGTGAAATTTTTCTTTGTGGATTCTCATGGATTATGGTATGCGGATCATCAGCCTCGATATGGTGTATACAGGCCCGTAATAACTCCCCACGAGGTTTTCGTATTCGCGCGTGATCCTGAATCCAGTGAACAGGTGTGGAGCTCACAGGTTGGATATCCGGGAGATGGTAGATATAGAGAATTTTACAGGGATGTGGGATTCGACAGGGAGTATGAGTACATCCGACCTTACATAGACAGTTGTGGAGAGCGGATCAACACGGGGATAAAGTACCACCGTATAACCGGAAAAGATGTGGACCTCGCCGACAAAGAGTTATACGATCTCTCAGAAGCCATGCATGCGGTTGAAGAACATGCAAGGGATTTTGCTGGCAAGAAGATACGACAGATCGAAAGACTTTACGCTCTGTTCAACGGTGTGGAACCGGTCATAGTAGCACCTTTCGATGCGGAATTATTCGGACATTGGTGGTATGAAGGTCCACAATTTCTCGAAAGGTTTTTCAGACATATTGCGGAAACCGAGATTTTAATACCCTCAACGCCATCGGAGATCATCGACTCTCTGGAAATCGTACAGGTTCTTACCCCTGCACCATCGAGCTGGGGTGCGAACGGCTACTTCGAGGTATGGCTGAACGGTCGAAACGACTGGATATATCCTCACTACGAAGAAATGATGGAAAGAATGGTGGAATTAGCGCAAAAGTTCACGAATCCTACGGAACTTCAACGCCGTGTGTTGAATCAGATGGCGCGGGAATTACTCCTGGCTCAATCCAGCGATTGGGCTTTCATAATGACCACTGGAACCACCGTGGAATATGCTGCAAACAGGGTTAAAACACATGCATTACGTTTTCTAGAATTGGATAGACAACTTAGAAGTGGTAAAATTGAGGTTGGTTATCTTCAGCAACTCGAATGGCTCGATGCCATATTTCCCTGGCTGGATTACAGGATATTTGCCTGAGGAGGGAATGATCATGTTGAAAACGAAGGGAAAGTTCTTAGAAGTGCGCTGGCACGCCAGAGCGGGACAGGGAGCAAAGAGCGCGGCTCAAATTCTGGCAGAAGCGGCGCTGGATCATGGGAAATACGCTCAGGCTTTTCCAGAATATGGAGCCGAAAGGTCCGGTGCTCCTATGAGAGCGTTCAACAAGATAGGAGAAGAGTTCATAAGATCACATTCTCCTGTGTTAACTCCGGATGTGGTGGTTGTGCTGGATGATACCTTAATAGGTTCAGCTCCCGTATCTAACGGTACCGATGAGGAATCCGTTCTCATAGTGAACACCACCAGAAGTCCTGAATGGATCAGAGAGAAGACGGGATTCAGGGGTAAAATATGCACCCTGAGAGCCACAGACATAGCTCTTGAAGAGATAGGAAGAGGAATGCCCAACACCGTGATGTTGGGAGCGCTGATCAAGGTAACAGGTGCCATACCGCTCGAAGCAGTTGAAAATCGTATAAAGAGCACCCTGGGGAAGAAACTACCCGAGAAAGTTGTGGAAGGGAATCTTAAAGCTTTAAGGCGTGGGTACGAGGAGGTGTGTTGCGTTGGCTGAACTCAAAGGTTGGAGGGAGATACCCATAGGAGGGGTTATAGACAAACCGGCCACCGCCATGGCTTTCAAAACAGGAACCTGGCGTGTCATGAGGCCGACGTGGAACGAAGACAAATGTGTACATTATATGATGTGCTGGCTGTATTGTCCCGATAATTCCATAATAGTCAAAGACGAAAGGATGATGGGAATAGACTACGAATATTGCAAAGGTTGTGGGGTGTGTGCCAGCGTATGTCCCACCAAAGCGATATCCATGGAACCCGAAACGAAGTTCGTGGAGGAGGGATGAACGATGATAGCCGAAAAAACGCGGCTTGCAATAACGGGAGCGGAAGCGGTCGCTCACGCCATGAGACAGATAAATCCTGATGTGGTTGCCGCATATCCCATAACTCCACAGACACCCATAGTTGAAAATTTTGCCAAGTTTGTTGCCGATGGGATTGTGGATACTGAAATGATACCTGTGGAAAGTGAGCACAGTGCCATGAGTGCTGTGGTGGGAGCGGCAGCAGCTGGTGCAAGGGCCATGACCGCCACCAGCGCCAATGGTCTGGCGTTGATGCACGAGATAGTTTACATAGCTGCCAGCACCCGACTGCCAATAGTTATGCCGGTGGTGAACAGGGCTCTCAGTGGCCCCATTAACATACATTGTGATCACAGTGATACCATGGCCGAAAGAGATTCCGGGTGGATACAGCTTTTTGCAGAGAACGCGCAGGAGGCTTACGATCTGACCATAATAGCTTTGAAACTTGCGGAACATGAGAGTGTGCTTTTACCGGTGATGGTCAATCAGGATGGGTTCATAATTTCCCACGGTGTGGAACCTGTGGAAATCCTCCCCGACGATGTTGTGAGAAATTTCATAGGTGAGAAGAAGCCCAGATATTCTCTTCTCGATGTGGAAAATCCTGTGACCTATGGACCATTGGACCTGTACGATTATTATTTCGAGCACAAGAGACAGCAGGTAGAAGCCATGGAGAATGTGTTTGAAGTTTTCCCGAAAGTGGTCGAGGAATTCGCCGAAATATCCGGCAGAAAATACAACTTCATAGAACCTTACAGGTTGGAAGATGCAGAGCATGTTATGGTTGCCCTGGGTTCGACCAACGGAACGATAAAAGACGTTGTCGATGAGCTCAGGGCTGAAGGAAAGAAAGTGGGATTGTTGAAAATATGGATGTATAGACCTTTCCCAAAAGCAGAGATTCAAAGGGAGTTGTACGGTAGAAAGACGGTGGTGGTCCTCGATAGATCCATGAGTTTTGGAGCGGAGGCTCCTCTGTATGCTGAAGTGAAATCCGCTCTTTATGAAGCTCCTGCTAAACCGCTCATGGGATCGTTCATCTATGGACTTGGTGGCAGGGAAATACTTCCTGAACACATAAGATCCGCTTTCGAGATGGCCGTAGCCGGTGAACTCGTTGTGGACGATCAGAAATATCTTGGATTGAGAGAATGAAAGGGGTGTTGAAGCATGGCGATAAATATAAAGCAGTTGACAAAAGAGTTCAGCGATCCTCTTTCCATAGGTATAACCAGCGGACATCGTTTGTGTCCGGGATGTGCCGCTCCTATGACGGTGAAGATGGCTCTAATGGTTGCGAAACACCTCGGCTATGAAGTCGTGGTTGGGTTAGCCACAGGTTGTCTTGAAGTTTCCACCACCATTTATCCGTACACAGCTTGGAGTATTCCCTATATTCACAACGCATTTGAAAATGCTGCTTCCACCATCGCGGGAGTGGAAACAGCCTACCGTGCTCTAAAGAAGAAGGGGAAATTACCTGTGGATAAACCCATAAAATTCATAGCTTTTGCGGGGGACGGAGGAACATACGATATAGGTTTACAGGCCCTGTCGGGTGCAGTAGAACGAAATCACAATTTTCTGTATATACTTTACGACAACGAAGGTTACATGAACACAGGTAACCAAAGATCCGGTTCAACCCCTCCAGGTTCTGAAACCACAACTGCCCCTGTTGGTAAGGCCATACCGGGTAAATTGCAGTTGAAAAAGAACATCGTGGAAATAGTGGCTGCACATGAAAACGTCTATGCAGCTACCGCTACTGTAGGGGAACCTTTCGACTACATGAACAAGGTTGAGAAGGCGTTGAAATTTGAAGGCCCATCTTTTATAGCGGTGTTGTCACCTTGTGTGAGGTTCTGGCGAATCCCCGAAGATGCCGCTCCTTCTATAACCAAGCTGGCTGTTGAGACCAAGTACTGGCCTCTTTATGAAGTGGAAAAGGGAGTATACAGGATCACCAAAAAGCCCAGAAGCTTTAAACCCATTAGAGAGTTCATCGAGAAGCAGGGTAGATTCAGGAATCTTCTAAAACATCCCGATGCGGACAGGATAATATCCGAGTTACAGGATTATGTTGATAAACGATGGGAAAGGTTGCTGGCGCTGGAAGAAGCCACCAGGGACAAACCCGCACGTTGAAGAGAATTCTTGTGTTATGATAACTTATATACGAAACATGAGGAGAGATAGCGTATGCGTGGATGGTTTGCCAGAAGGCAGAAATTGATAATATGGACCGTCGCCATAGTTTTTGCTGTGGGTATCATATGGTGGTCTGTGGCAGGATTCATAGCAAGAGGTCGCACCTCACCTGTTGTGCAAAGCACTTCACTGTCTCCAGAAGATGCGTTTGCATACCTGACCAAAGATGGTACTCCCATGGCTCAAGAATACTGGATATTCGATGGAGAAGTTGAAAGTAGTATGGGTGATCTGCTCGACTATTACAGATCCATGGGCGCACAATTCGATGAACTCTTCGACTATCCTGTTGTGCGTGCAAGCGTGGTTAATGACCTTCTGCACCAAAGGTTAATACGTTATTATGCAGAGAAGAACGATCTCATCCCTTCCAAAGAAGATGTGGAAAAGGCCCTGGAAGATCGTGTCAACAAGTATCTATCTGATGAAAAGGCGAAGAGTTTTATAGAAAGCCGTTACGGAAGCATTGAAAATTTCAAGAACAAATTGCGTCCCAATGTAGAGATGTCCATCATCCTGGATAAGGTCAAAGAGAAACTTGGAAGCGTCGATGAAGATGAAGTGAAGGAATATTTCGAGAAAAACAAATCTGAGATACAGAAGGAGTACGAAAGGATCAAAGCTCGCCATATATTACTTTCGAATGAGGCAAGTGCTCTGGAGATCAAGCGGATGATAGAGGAGGGAGAACTGAGTTTCGAAAAAGCTGCAAGTGAATTCTCACTCGATGATTACACCAGATCTTCCGGTGGAGAATTGGGATGGTTTGGACGTGGAAAAATGGTGAAAGAATTCGAGGCTGCGGCTTTCAATGCAACACCTAATGTGCTCGTTGGTCCTGTCAAAACGCCATTTGGATACCATCTCATAGAGGTAGAAGACAAACTCGTTTTTCAAAATTTTGCTCAGCTGAAGGAAGCTACAAGTGTTTATGCGGAGATAAAGACCAAACTGGAGAACGAGAAGTTCAAGAAAGCGCTGGAAGAGTTCAAAAAATCAGAGAAAATTGAATTTGTTATAAATGATGAGGTCACCCGTTTCTACTATGACTACGCTACAGGCAAGGATGAAAAGGAGCGCGAGAAGATACTGGATACGCTTTCATCCAGTATATTCACCGGTACAGCCACGGAAACAGTGGTGGCTACAAGTGTGGATGATAGGTTGCTGGCTTTGTATGTGTCAGCTGTGGAAGAAAAGCTCGAAGGATTGAACGAGGTCAAAAGTGAGTACGATAGGATAATTAACCTCTCCGAGAGAGTCAAAAAGGAGTTGCTTGAAGATGCCACTCCCATCTTAAAGGAAAAGGCTGATGAATACCTGGAAATGGCCCGTGAAGCCACGAAGGACGAGTTGATAGAAAAATACGTTGATGCTTATCTGGATTACTACGATGCTTACACTTATAAGAATTTGATGGCCAAACATGCCGATATGAGTTTGGAGGATATAAACGAAAAAGCAAGAGAATTGGGAGATGAAATGGAAAGGCTTAAAAATAGAGAGAAGAAGGTCCTCCATGTTCTGTACGAACATGTACCGAATTCTTCTCGGGTGGTTTCGAAACTCTACAATCTAGAACCGGATAACGCGAACGTAAGATTCGATTTCTATAGATTGAAGTACGAGTCCATAAAGAACTATGTCAAGGACCCGAAGATATACAAAGCATACTCCCAGTACCTCCAACCCGAAGTTTACAACATATTCGTGGGATTAGAGGGTCTCCTTGGAACATCGGATGTTTCCACGGACCTTAAGATATCGGCTCTGGAAATACTGGCCGAACTTTCAGAATACACAGGACAGTGCGATTCACAGATACACTATTTGAAGAAGATAAAGGAACTCGCCCCCGATTACGAAGGTATAGATGAACTCATAGAACACGCCGAAACCTTGAAAGCTAGCGCAACAGAAGCCGCAACCGAGGGAACCGCTGAAGCTTCTCCTACACCGATGGCTACCCAATAGAAGGGTTGTGAATGCTTTGAAAATCTTCGTCGATGAAACTCTTGAAGACGTCGTGGGTGATTTTTTACGCGAAGAAGACGCCATTGTGAATGATCCGGAAGATGCCGAGGTGATCATCGGTTTTGAGCCGATGATCACCGATAAGATTTTACTTGTGAAACTGGATGATGGGCGCTGGAAATTGAGAAGTTCTGGCTGTGAGTGTGTTTCTGGGGATCTAACCTTTCTTCGAGCAAAGCTGGAACTCGAAAGGGAGAGTAAAACCTTCAATCAGGTTTACATGCCCGTTGTAAAGTACAAAAAGATGGTCGGGGATCTGTTGAAAAGCATGGTGGTAACGATGGAAGTGGAAGATCAGGATGGTCAAAGTCATACTCAAAGGGTTACCAAACTGTGCGAAGAATTTGCGCGATATCTTGGTTTATCCCCAAAAGTCGTGAATTTTCTTAAAGATGCCGTCATGTTGCATGACGTGGGTAGAATAGGGCTTGAGCAGCTGATGTTGTACACACCCACCAGATTGCGTGTGTGGAGCAACTATGAGGTAGATCATACCGTTGTGGGGAGTATCTTCCTTTCCACGCTGGAATACTTCGAAGAGTATATACCAATTGTCAGAAGTCATCACGAACGCTGGGATGGAAAAGGATATCCGGACGGACTGTCTCAGAAGGATATACCTTTTCTGGCCAGATTGGTAGCGGTTGTGGATAGTTACGATTGGATGGTGAACACCGCCTCTTCCGAATTCGACGGTGGTCCTTTATCGAAAGAAGAAGCACTTGAGGAGATAAAGTCAGGAGCAGGGACAGCCTACGATCCTGAACTGGCAATGAGATTCATCGAATTCATGCGTCAGGAGTGATGGATGAATGTATTTTCAGGATCTGATATTTCGTCTCAGCGATTTCTGGAAAAAGAAAGGATGTGTTATAGATCAGCCATACGATGTGGAAATGGGGGCGGGTACTTTTCACCCTTCGACTTTTTTCAAGGTATTGGGAAGGAAACCATGGAGGGTGGCGTTTGTGCAACCATGCCGCAGACCAACCGATGGACGTTACGGGGAAAACCCCAACAGGATGCAGAGGTACTTTCAGTATCAGGTGATAATCAAGCCGTCACCTGATGATTCGCAGGATATATATCTGGAATCTCTGGAATTTATAGGTATCGACCTGGGGAAGCACGAAGTGAGATTTGTTGAAGATAACTGGGAGTCACCCACTTTGGGTGCCTGGGGAATAGGATGGGAAGTATGGCTGGATGGTATGGAGATAACCCAATTTACGTATTTCCAGCAGATGGCTGGCATCGACCTGGAGCCGGTATCCCTTGAGATAACCTATGGACTCGAGCGGATAGCGATGTTTCTGCAGGGTGTGGACAACGTTTTTGAAATGAAATGGAATGAGCATGTAACGTATGGGGAAGTCTTTAAGGAAAACGAGTACCAGCAATCGTGCTACAACTTCGAAAAAGCATCGACGGATATGTTGTTCCGGGCATTCGACGACTTCGAGAGGGAATTTTACGCCTTGATAAAGGAGTCGTTGTATCTACCCGCCTACGATTTTCTTTTGAAATCTTCTCATACTTTCAACATCCTGGACGCAAGAAACGCCATAAGCCAGATGCAGCGCCAGGAGTACATAGGCCGGATAAGGACGATGGCGCGCGAATGCGCGAAAGTCTATCTTGAAAAAGCGGAAAAGGGGGAGGAAGGAATTGCAGCTTCTGCTGGAGGTAGGAGTTGAGGAACTACCTCAGAGCGAGGTTTATAACCTGGAGAAACAGCTGCGAGAAAATACCGAAGATCTTTTCAGAAAGTACAGGCTTCGGTATGAACGTGTGAAACCAATAGTTGCGCCGAGAAGACTGGGCGTCCTCGTTTTCGGTGTGGCAGAAAGACAGGATGATGTTGAGGAGAAGAAACGAGGTCCTGCAAAAAAGGTGGCTTTCAACGAAGACGGTACTCCGTCAAGGGCCCTTCTAGGTTTCATTAACTCCGTTGGTGCTTCTCTGGAAGATGTTGTGGTGGAGAGTACAGAAAAGGGAGAATACGCGTTTGTGACAAGAAAAATACGGGGAAAAGAAGCTAAGGAAGTGGTATCCGACCTTCTCAGGGAACTGGTCAACTCGCTTGGTTTCGCTAAACCGATGAGATGGGGAAGTGGTAAAGGGCCCTTTGTTCGGCCCGTACACTGGGTGGTGGCACTCCTGGATGAGGAATCTATACCTCTTGAGATCTTCGGCGTTTCTTCCGATAGATACACCTGCTCTCACAGGTATTTGAAGAAAACAGTGGAGATTCGTTCGGCTGGAGAATATCCTGATGTTATGGAGGATTGTATGGTAATCCCATTCATAGAAGAACGGAGAGAACATGTGAGGCGAGAACTCGAGCGTGTGGAAATGGAGAGCGGCTTAAAAATCGTTGAAGACGGGGAATTGATCGACGAAGTTGTAGCCCTGACGGAGTATCCCACAGCTTTCCTGGGTGAGTTCAAACAGATGTTTTTAAGGTTACCTGCGGAAGTGGTGGAAACCGCTTTAAAGCATCATCAACGTGTTTTTGCGGTCGAAAAAGAGGGTATGCTTGTGAACAGATTTGTAGCCTTCATAGATGGACCACGTTCTCTGGAGGATTCTGTCAGGAATGGATATCGCAGGGTCATAGAAGCCCGTCTGGAGGATGCAGCTTTTTATATGGAAAAGGATAGGCGGAGGAAACTGGAGGATTTTTTGAGCGATCTTGACGGTATCGTTTTTCAAAGAGAACTGGGCACCATGAGAGACAAAGTTAGAAGAATCGTCGAGCTGGTAACATATCTTTCTCACAGTTTGGGAATAACAGGGGAAGTGCTGGAAAGGGCCCTCAGAGCTGCCCAACTTTCGAAGGCTGATATTGCAACCATGCTTGTGTATGAATTCCCCGAACTTCAGGGGACGGTAGCCAGGATATACGCATCTCTTGATGGAGAACCGTATCCTGTGTGCGCGGCTCTGGAAGAGCAGTATATGGATCTTCCTGAAAGTGTGGAAGGTGCTCTGTTGTGTCTCGCCGATAAGCTTGATACCATAGTCGGTAACTTTCTGATAGATAACATTCCCTCTGGTTCTAGAGATCCTTACGGTTTGAAGAGAAAGGCTTTTTCGATCATGAGAACGTTGATAAAATTTGAATGGGATCTGGACCTTGGGCAGGTTGTGGAACATTGTGTCCAGCTACTCGGTATTGGTGTTCTGGATCAACGTTTCGAGGAATTCATGAAGGCACGCTTACAAAGCATCCTCGACGAGGAAAAACTGGATTTCGATGTGGTGAGAGCAGTTCTTCATCTCTGGCGAATCCCCCTTCGCGCTTTCCTGTCCGGTAAAGCCCTGCAACGCGTAAAAGACACGGAAGCTTACCAAAAACTGGCAGTGGGTTTCGAGAGAGTCCACAATATATCCAGAAACCATGAATCTGTGGAATTCGATACCAGACTTTTTAAAGAAGATGCGGAGTACGAACTTTTCAGGCTGTACAGTGAGGTAAAACCCAGGGTTGAAGATCATCTGAAGCATCTGGATTATGGAAGTGCGCTGAATGAGTTGATCAGAATGAAGGATACAATAGATCGATATTTCGATAACGTATTTGTCATGGACGGCGATCTCGCCATCCGCATGAACCGGCTGGGATTCCTGAAGTCTTTGAGCAATCTGTTTTTGAAAGTGGCTGATCTGAGACATCTTGTGGTTGAGAAGGGATGATGCGCATGAGGGTGAGAGATTGGATGAATACTGATTATCCTTATTTCAAAGCTGATCTTACTGTTGGTGAGGTACGTGAACGGATCAATGCACTGGAAATCCCTCTGGTTGTATGCGTGGACGGAGAGCGGAAATTGGTTGGTACCACTCATAAGGGCGATCTGTTGAATGTCCCTGATGATACTGTTCTTTCCGAGCTTGTAAAAATGCCCGAGTATTATGTTGGGGCGAACAGCTTTGTGGAGGATGCGGTCGTCTTCCTCTCGGAAAGCAAGGAGTTTGCTTTGCCTGTCCTGGATGATGACATGCGTGTACTTGGTGTCCTCACAGTTTTCGAAGTTCTCGAGTTTCTCATGGAAGCTACGGCCATAGGCGAACGTGGCGCGAGGATATCCGTATCTCTGACGGACATTCCAGGATCGTTGAAAAAAGTTGTGGACGTTCTTTCAGAAAGTGACATAAACATTCTGTCCATTCTCACTTATCCCGAAGATGGTGGGAAGAGAAGAGTGATCCTCAGGGTGGATGCAACCGACGTCGATTATCTGGACAGGCTGTTGAGAAAGTCCAACATTGAAGTGGATTCGATAATAGCTGAGGAGGGATTCGGTGGCTGACACTCTATGGGCTATAGTTCTGGGCATGGTCCAGGGTGCCACCGAATTTCTACCTGTTTCCAGTTCTGGTCATCTTCTCATACTTTATCATCTACGTGATGTACCCATGGAAGCCCTGGCAATGACAGCCTTTCTACATCTTGGAACATTTCTGGCCGTTCTGATGTTCGTCAGAAGAGAAGTAGGAGAACTTTTCAAAGCTTTGAAAGGGTGTTTTTCCCCTATCTCTTCGTTTAAGGAAGATAAATGGTTCAGGGTGCTGATTTACACTGTGGTGTCCACGTTCGTGACAATTGTACTGGTTTTACCATTTGAAAGTAAGCTGGAGGGCATTTTCGAAGATCTCTCCTGGATGGTGGGAGTGTTCTATGTGTTCACAGCCATATTGTTGCTTATTTCTGATCGTTTGAGGGGTACAATGAAGGTCGAATCTCTCGGTTTTTTAAAAGCTATTTTAATTGGATGTTTCCAGGCACTGGCCGTTCTTCCCGGTGTCAGTAGAAGTGGTTCAACGATATTTGCTGGGATCATGGTGGGGTTACAGAGGGATGAGGCGCTGAAATATTCTTTCATTCTAAGTTTACCTGTGACGCTGGGAGCAGGGCTACTGAGTTTGAAAGAAGTTGTGGCCACTCCCGTTTTTCCAGCCGTATCAGGTTTTGTGACGTCGCTATTTGTGGGGTTGCTCGCTTTGAAAGTTCTTAAGATGATTGTACGTTTACGCCGACTATCGGTTTTCGCATTTTATTGTCTGTTTCTGGGTATTGGTATCCTCTTCTGGAGGTGATCTGGTGGATCTTCATGTACTGTACTCAGGAGGGTTGATATACACCAGGGATGGTGAGGCACCTTTCAGTACATCTCTGCTGCTGGAGGGTGGGGGCAGGAGAATACTCATCGACCCCGGCTGGCTTTTTACCATGAAAGTCTTGGAAAGGAAACTGCACGAAAGAAATCTTTCTTCCAGGGATATAACCGATATCGTCTTAACACATTTCCACCTTGATCACATGTTGAATTCCATGTTCTTTCCTAATGCGGTTGTCCATATACATGAACTGTGGAAAGGAAAAGATTACAGGAAGTTCGGTGACATGCAGGGGCAGCTGTATGCGAAGGTAGTGGAAAGCTGGAAAGAAGTGAAGGAGTTCGGTGACAGGGAAGAGTTATTTGGCTGCATGAAAGTGTTTCATACTCCTTATCACAGTCGTGAGCATGTGTCCCTCGTGGTGGAATCGGATAACCTTGGAAGGGTTTTCATTCCTGGTGATATATGTCCTACCAGATTCGATTATTACGATGTGATCAAAGGATACAGGAAAGACGATGTCGCATGGTTCATACTCGAGAATTCCTCCAATTGCGATTTGATAGTTTTCAGTCACGATGAGCCCCTGGAGCCGAGTGAAGGGAGGCGAAAGTAGTGAATGTAGCGCTTGTGAGTTATGAGGTTCATCCTTTTGCCAAGGTGGGAGGTTTGGCAGACGTTTCAGGTGCTCTTCCAAAAGCCCTGAAGAGGATGGGGGTTAACGTTAAATTGTTTATGCCCAAGCACGGTATCGTGGATAAAAACGCCCAAAAATTTGGTTTGGGTATCGAGAAGGTACTCGAGGGAGTGGATGTTCCCTTTGTCAACGGCGGTGGAAAAGTAGATGTGTACAGATCCCATCTTCCCAAAAGTGATGTGGAAGTTTACATGATATGGAATCCAGAGTACTTCAAGTATGAAGGTGTGTACGACGCAGAGGATATCGGTAGACAGGCTATTTTCTTTTCATGTGCAGTGTTCGGAGTTTTCAAAGCTCTGGATTTTAAACCCGATGTTGTGCACGCCAACGACTGGCAAACGGGTTTGATCC
Organism: Thermotogae bacterium; assembly: GCA_021161835.1. Taxonomy (GTDB): domain Bacteria; phylum Thermotogota; class Thermotogae; order UBA12178; family UBA12178; genus JAGGZV01. The sequence continues at coordinate 51,652 of JAGGZV010000051.1, forward strand.
CGGTGTATCTGAAGACAAACCTGCGTGATGATCCTTTCTTTCGCGATACTGCAACCGTTTACACCATCCACAACCTTGGATATCAGGGCGTCTTTTCCAGAGAATACCTTGAGTTCGCTGGTTTGCCGGTGTACCTGTTCAACATAGATGCCCTGGAATTCTACGGACAGATAAACTTTATGAAGGGTGGAATACTCTTCTCGAATGTTGTTAATACCGTTTCTCCCACATACGCCGAGGAGATTCAAACTCCGGAGTACGGTGCCAAACTGGAGGGTGTTTTGAAGGTAAGGAGTGCGGATCTGTACGGAGTGTTAAACGGGATCGATTATGAGGAATACAACCCTGCAACCGATAAAAGGATTTATGTGAACTACGATATCAACAACCTGGATAAGAAGTATATGAACAAATCCAGGTTACAGGAAGAACTGAGGCTGGAAGTACGGGATGACCTTCCGCTCGTTTCCATGATAAACAGGTTGGTGGATCAGAAAGGGCTGGATCTTCTCATGGATGTGGCCGATTACCTTATGATGCTACCGGTGCAATTCGTGTTGCTGGGTACGGGTGATCCAAAGTATGAGAATTTCTTCCAGGAATTCGCCAGAAGGTATCCCGGAAGAGCCAGCGTGAACATAAAATTCGATGCGGAACTGGCACAGAAGATTTACGCAGGATCCGATATTTTTCTTATACCTTCGAAGTACGAACCCTGCGGATTGGGCCAGATGTTCAGCATGAGATACGGCACGATACCGGTGGTCAGATATACGGGAGGGTTGGCAGATACTGTCTTTGAATACGATCCAGTCAGGAAAGAGGGCAATGGATTCGGTTTTGTAGATTACAAGAGCTCCGAGCTCTTAAAGTCGCTTGCAAAGGCCGTCTACTTTTGCACCATGAGGAAGGACGACTGGAGGCGTATAATTGTGAATGCCATGTCCACGGATTGTTCATGGGATAGAAGTGCTGATGAGTATTTGAAACTCTACAATATAGCACGAGAAAAGCAATGATGTATAGGAGGGAAAGATAGATGCCTGAACTCAGGAAGGATCCGGTTATAAAGAGGTGGGTGATCATCTCCACTGAACGAGCGAAGCGACCCCACGATTTCAGGATTCCACAGGAGGAGAAAAAGGGAGGATTTTGTCCATTCGACTACGGCAATGAACATACCACTCCTCCGGAGATAATGGCTTTCAGGCCCGCAGATACCGAACCCGATACTCCGGGCTGGTGGGTCAGGGTTGTTCCAAACAAATTTCCTGCTTTGAACCCTTCTTTGAAACCTGATAGATATGGTCATGGTATGTACGATGCCATGGTGGGATACGGTGCTCATGAGGTAATAATAGAAACGCCTGATCACAATACCAACCTGGCGTTGATGGAATATCGACAGGTGGAAGAAGTTATATGGGCCTACAAGATGAGGTACGATGACCTCTCAAAAAAGAACGATATAAAGTATGTTCTTATCTTCAAGAATCATGGAGCTTTAGCTGGTGCATCCCTGCAACATCCACATTCCCAGCTCATAGCTACCCCTATAGTACCAAAGCGTGTTCAGGAGGAGCTGGATGGTTCGCGGGAATATTTTTCCTTCAAAGAACGATGTGTTTTCTGTGACATAATAAATCAGGAGCGCTTTGAAGATGCCCGTATCGTTGAAATGAACGATACCTTCATTGCTATCGCGCCATTCGCATCGCGTTTCCCATTTGAGGTATGGATCCTTCCAAGACGCCATACGCACAATTTCGGTGACATAACGGAAGATGAGATAAAAGGTTTTGCCAGGATCCTGAAGAACACGCTCTACAGGATGTACGTGGCGCTCGAGAATCCACCGTACAATTTCATGTTGCATACCGCTCCCACCACTGGTGAAGGAATGCAATATTATCACTGGCATCTTGAGATAGTACCGCGTCTAACAAAGGTAGCTGGTTTCGAATGGGGATCTGGTTTTTACATAAACCCCACGCCTCCTGAAGAGGCGGCAAAACATTTAAGGGAAGTGAAATTACCGGAGTGAAGATAGATAAAGCGATCGTTTATCTAACACTCGATCCTGAAAAAGCGAAAGAAAAGAATCTGCCTGTCAAGTTACCCCTGTTGATCGAGGATTTCGTTGAAGTTGTGGAGAAGAACGAGATACCGATAGAATATGTGATAAGAGGTCTGGAAGCCCAGTATCGTGTGGAGAAGGACGAATACTGGGCTTCCTATCTTGTTTATTTCTACTACGAGCTCTTCAAGCTAAAGCTCTCGGAATCTCCCGATAAAGCTCTGGAGTTGCTTGAGAAAGCAAAAAAAGTGAAATACGATCATCGTTATCATTTCTATAAAGGGTTGTTGTACAAAAGAAAAGGATATTTAGAAGAAGCCGAAGTGGAATTGAACAGAGCAACGGAAATGTCTCCTGATTTTTATCCTGCGTGGTTCGAGCTTGGCGAGGTAGCCATGAACCGAGGGGATTTCGACGATGCGCTGAAGTACTATCAGAAGGCCGCACAATCCAACCGATCTTTTCTCCCTGCATTTCTTAAAATCTCAGATGTTTACGCCGAGAAGGGGCTTCACGATCAGGCGCGTCTTATCCTCGAAAAGATCGTGGAAGCTGATCCCAATTTTTCCCCTGCCCTACTGCGTCTGGGGGTCATGGAAAACGTACTCCAGAGGTTTGAAAATGCCGTTCGATACTTCAAAAAGGCACTTGAAGTGGATCCTGGCAACTGGCAGCTTCACTACAATCTCGCTTATTCTCTGAGCAAGTTGGGGCATCATCTGGAGGCCCTTCAGCACTTGAAAAAGGCGTACGCGTTGAATGGCGAAGATTTCATCGTCAACGAATTGATGATCCAGGAAAGAAACATGGGATTGTTCGAAGAAAGCGTGAATCTGGCTAGAAAACTCCTGGGTAAAGAAAGTACTTTCAGAAAGAACGCTTTGAAGACGTTGTATCTTTCAGGCGACTTCAAAGGCGTGATGGAAAACATCGATTTCTTGGAGAAAGATGCGGAGCTTCTGGAACTGCTTGCTCTATCGGCCTTTGAATCGGGCGATTTTGAAACATTCTTGGACATCGCATCATCGTGCAACGAAAGTTTGCTGATCGAATCGCTCAGAGAGCTGCTCGTGAAAGGTGATCTCGTGGAAGGTGAAGACGTGAGTCTTGAGGAGACGGTGACTTCTTTTGAAGCGTTGAAATTACCGTTCTCCATGAAAAAGCGTCTTGACGCTTTCATGGGGGGATTTCTGGATGTGGAAGAATATTGTGAACCGCGCTTTGTGGGTACAATGACGAAGTATGTGAAAAAATTCGGTTGCAGATTTTCCGCGCTTTACAGATGGCTTACGAAGGTTTTCATGGTGTTCTATGGATGTGGAGAAGCACTGGCGTTTGGCAGGATACTGTACAGGTTGTACCAGCGTGGTGTGCTCAATCTGGGATACGATCTTGACGGTTTCGTGGATGAGGTGGTGGAAGAACTCAAAGATCTTTCGTGGAAAGTAGCCCGTTCTCTTGTAGATATTCTGGAAAGACCCCGTGATGCGGAGGAAATGGCGAATGTGGAATGTGGGAACTTCGTTGATCTCACTGTGGGATTACTCATTCTCTTGGAAGACGGGTGGAACGAGGCTATAATGGATAAAGAACTGGAGAAAGTTTATAGGGAGGTGAAGGAATGGTTCAGGTAGATAGACAGGATCTCGTGAGTGAACTCGCCGTTAAATCCGATACCAAGCTTTTGCTACTCGTTCTTGATGGTGTGGGTGATACTCCCGGTGATAGAGGAAAGACACCGCTCATGGTTGCGAAAACCCCCAATCTGGATGAACTGGCCAGGAAGAGTGAGCTTGGTCAAACCATCCCCGTTTTGATGGGTATAACGCCGGGAAGCGGTCCAGGACATCTCTCGTTGTTCGGTTACGATCCCTTGAAGTATCAGATAGGAAGGGGCATTCTGGAAGCTCTGGGAATAAACGTTGATGTGGGTGAAAAGGATCTTGTGGCACGTGCAAACTTCGCAACAGTGGAAGGCGATACCGTTGTGGACAGACGAGCAGGACGTCCGTCCACCGAGGAGAGTTCTAAAGTGGTTGCCAGACTTTCTGAGAAAATACGGGAGATAGAGGGTATCAAAATTTCACTGTATCCTGGTAAGGAACACAGGTTCGTCGTTAAGTTTACGGGAGATGGTCTGGACGAGAGAATAACCGATGCCGACCCTCAGAAGAACGGTAAGCCCATCGTGTGGAGTGAGCCCCTTGTTCCTGAAGCAACTTTCACTGCCAGGATCGTCAACGAATTTCTGAAAACACTCCGTGAAGTACTCAAAGATGAGACCAGAATGAATTTCGCATTGTTGAGAGGTTTCTCGAAGTACCCACGACTTCCCAATTTTCAGGATGTTTACAAGCTCAAAGCTTGTGCGATAGCAACCTATCCCATGTACAGGGGTATAGCAAAGCTTGTGGGGATGGAAGTGGTGGACTGTGGCCCGACCATAGCCGATGAGGTAGAAGTGTTGAGAAAACATTATCAGGATTTCGATTTCTTCTATTTCCACGTCAAGAAAACCGACTCGTATGGCGAAGATGGAAATTTCGATGCAAAGGTGAAGGTGATAGAGGAATTGGATGAAAAATTACCTGATATCCTGGATCTTGGGTTCGACGTCGTGGTGGTCACGGGTGATCATTCCACCCCCATAATTCAGAAAGGCCACAGCTGGCACCCGGTGCCCTTTATGATATATTCCAGGTATGCGAGGTATGGTTTAAGCGAGAAGTTCGACGAATTCGAGTGTGCCCGTGGGGTACTTGGCACTTTTTATGCTCTGGATGTAATGTCGCTTATGATGGCACATGCTCAGCGGCTTGAAAAATACGGAGCTTAATCGCTTTCCCTTTTTCCTGCTTTTTCTTTCCATGGGAGCTGCCCTGATGGGTGGCCCCTTTATGTTGTTGATCCTATTTCTCGTTACTTTCCTCTGTGTTTTCAAGATGGTCGATTTCAGGGTGTTGATTCTGGTATTCGTGGGAATGGGGATAATTTTTCTCTGGTCAATTTGCTATACTCCTCTTCCCCATGTTCAGGAGTTGCTGGGCAGGGTTGTAAGATCGAGAGAAAATTATTTCATACTGAATGATGTGAAATATCCCGATCGTGATACGTGGAGAGAATACCCTTTTCCTGTAAAAGTTGTTGGGAGGCACGGTGCGAACTTCGGTGAATACGTGCATGTGATCGTAAGGAGAGTGGAAGATTCGGGTTTCATATCGGTAGTTTCTGCAAATCGTGTGAGTTCCGTACGTGTGTATCTAAACTTCATAGATATAGTTTATGCGTGGTTCTATAGGGTTTTCGAAAGGATCCTTGGCTATCTCTACACCATTTTTCAGAACGATTCGCCTGTCATCGAGGGTCTACTCCTGGGAAGATATCATGAAGAACTTCGCGATTATCGCGATGTCGGTGTAGGGCATCTATTCGCTGTATCTGGCATGCACGTTTATTTCATGGCTGCGATTGTGATGGTCTTCGTCCGTCACATTTTCATCAAACGTGCGTTGCGACTGATAATTCCTCCTTTGGTAATCTGGTTCTATGTTGGAGTGATAAACTTCCCACCCTCGGCTGTGAGAGCTGCTGCCATGTTCAGTGTTTACAATTTCTTCAGGCTCATGGACCGTTACATTCACCCTCTGAACGTTCTGGGACTGGTAGGGACGGTAAATCTTCTGCTGTGGCCTCATCAGATTCATGAACCTTCCTTCCAGCTTTCGTACATGGCAACTTTCGGTATACTAACGGCGGGAAGAAATCTGGCCGGAAGGTACGGAAGGGGATTTCTTGGGAATCTGTGGGATACGGTAGTTTATACTCTCTCTGCACAGGTAATGGTATTACCCGTTTCCGTGATGACTTTCAGAATCTTACATCCCTATGGCTGGCTGGCAACTATTTTGCTTGCTCATTTACTTCCCTTTTTACTCGTTGGTGGGATAGCGGTGTTGATGGCTAGTTATTTTGAACTTGCTCCTCTTGTTGACCTCCTCAAAAACGGTTGTTCGGTTTTTATAAAGCTTTCCAACATGCTGGTGAGCGCGGTAAGCAAATTACCCTTTTCCAGCGTGAGGATAAGCGAGCCCTGGATGTTTTACCTGCTCTCATCATTGTCCATTTTTTCCGTTATACTTTTCATCTCATTTTCCTGGCAGGAAGGACAAAGACCGTAGAGAATGATACTGTAGTTGTTCACAAAAAATCCCATTTTTTCAGCTTTTTTGAAGAGCTCGCTCACTTCCTCGAACTTGAGATCGATGATCTTCCCACATCTGGTACACACCGCATGGTGATGGTTGGAAGACGGTTCGGAAAGTTCATATCTGTACACGCCACCGTTGAATTCCAGCTTTCTAAGTATTCCTATACCCGTGAGCAGTTCCAGCGTTCTATAAACCGTTGATTTGCTTATAGGTTTCTTTCGTTTCAAAAGCAGATTGTAAACATCATCGGCCCCCAGATGATCACCGTATTCTTCGAATATTTTCAGTATTGCTTCCCGCTGTGCAGTTACTCTACTTCCCTGCTCTCGCAGTTTCTTGCGCATAAAGTCTTTCAACACTCCAAAACCCCTCCTCGAAGAGGCTGGTTATAAAAAAATATAACACAAAAATTTAAAAAAATAATTTCTAATAAATTTCGCGATATAATCTCTCCGAAATGTTATGAAAGTATACCACAAGAATGGTGAGTTTCTTCATGCGTATCTTTTGTACCGAACAGTGTGATAGAATAATATATGTGGGGTCGTGGCGCAGTCGGGAGCGCGCTGCCCTCGCATGGCAGAGGTCGTGGGTTCGAATCCCATCGACTCCACCATGAGGGGACCGTGTAAGGTCCCCTTGATTTTTGTTAACCGAGGTGATTTGTATGAGTGAAAAATTTGAACATTACTATGTGGAAAAACCTTCATCACCTTTGAAAGTCAGGAAGGTCAGGCTGGTATTAAAGAACGGACACGAGTATTTCTTCAAGTCTCCCAGTGGTGTTTATGCTTTTGGTTTTGTCGATAGAGCAACACGTGTTCTACTGGAGTACATGAGGGTTCACGGAAAGACTCTTCTTGACCTGGGGTGTGGTTACGGTGTCATAGGCATAGTAGTTAAAAAAGAATATCCCGATGTTGAAGTGTTCATGAGTGACATAAACGAACGTGCCGTTGAGTTTGCAAAGATGAATGTCAAGGACAACAATGTGGAAATTGAGGTGCGACAAGGCGATCTTTACGAACCTTGGAAAGATATGAGGTTCGATCAGATAGTTTCCAATCCACCAATAGTTGCCGGAAAGAGGGTGTGGATGAAGCTGGTGGAAGAGGCCCTCGATCACCTGAACCCTGAGGGTTCATTACAGCTGGTTGCCTTTCACAACAAAGGTGGGCGCAGGATAAGGGATTACATGAAAGAAGTGTTTGGAAATGTGGAAGAATTATGTAAATCCGGTGGTATACGGGTGTACATTTCGTACAAACGCTCGTGAGGAGGGATGGAGTTTGAAAAAAATCGCGGTTTTCGATATGGATGGAGTTCTCGTGGACTCTGAGATCGTGTATTTTCGTTCCATAAGCGAGGTGGTGGATTCTTTCGGCGGGCGATTGACGAAGATGCTTTTCAGGAAAGTTATGGGAATACCCATGGAAAAAGGCGGGGCTGAGAAAGTTATTGAACTAACAGGTATCAACGCGACGCGTGAAGAGTTCTTGAGGAGAATACGGAGAAGTTACCATAAGTACTTCTCAACGTCCATGGAACCCAGACCTGGCATTAGAGAATTACTGGAAAAACTGAAGGACATGGAAGTCAAAATATGTGTTGCAACTTCGACTTTTAGGGATGCTGCGTTGGAAAGATTGAGGCGCATAAACGTTTTAAAATACGTGGATAAAGCGGTTTTCGGGAATGAGGTAGAAAAAAGCAAACCGGATCCCGAGATATTTCTTTTGCTTCTCAAAAAAGTGGGAGGTTCTCCAGAAGAAATGGTGGTATTCGAAGATTCTGTGAATGGAGTCAAATCCGCGAAAGCGGCAGGTCTGGATGTTTACGGCGTCCTGCACGAATTCAACTCTCGTGGAGATCTGATGATGGCTGGTGCCCTGGATGTTTTCGAATTGCCGAAGGATGTAGAAAAGATGCTACGGTTGTTCCAGGGTTTATAATCTATGTGGTTTACCAGAAGGAGGGGGTGCTGTTGAAGGAATACGAAGAAATAAAAGAATTGGTGAAAAAGAGTGGATCGATACTCATAGCGGGGCACATAATGCCGGATGGAGATTGCATAAGCAGTGTTCTATCGGCTGGTGTGGGGTTCGAGAGACTTGGAAAAAAGGTTCTAATGATTGTGGATGATGAAATACCTTGGTATTACTATGAATTTCCGGATGTGGCCAGGATAAGGACCGCCGATGCGTTGCCAGATTTTGATTACGATCTTATAGTTGTTCTGGATGCTTCAACACCTGATAGGGTGGGCAGAGTGCAAAAGGTGCTTGGCACAAAAACCACCGTGGTTATGGATCATCACGGTACTAACACCATGTTCGGTGACGTCAATCTGGTAATCCCTACAATAGGTTCCACCGCCCAACTGGTGTTCATGCTGAACAAAAAGCTGGGTGTGCATTATGATCCATTACTGGCAACTTACAACTTTATGGGTATAGCAACTGATACTGGTTTTTTCCGCTATTCCAATGCAGATCTGAAGGTGTTTGAAGATGCGGCTGAGCTCGTGGGATTTGGCGCCAGACCCAATGATATATCCAATGCTATCCTCGAGAACAGACTTCCTGAAGAGCTCAAGCTGTTCGCTGATGTGGTGGCTAACATGAAACTGGAATGCGATGGGATGCTTGCGTATTCTTATGTAAGCCGGGAAATGTTCGAAAAATATGGTCTTCCCGATCACAGTGCGAGTGGGTTCGTATCCGAACTTCGTGCCATGAAAGGCGTAGAAGTTGCTATACTGTTTACTGAACGCAGTGATGGTTCCATCCATGCAAGCATGAGATCCAAAAAGATGTTCGATCTGCGCGAGGTTGCCGTTCGTTTCGGAGGGGGTGGCCATCCTCAGGCTGCGGGTTTCTCTGTGAAGGGTAGAACGCTCTCTCAGGTTATTGATGAGGTTATTCCCTATGTGGTCAAACAACTGAAGAAGGCGGCTGCCAGGGGGGGATTACTCTGAAATTCCGGTATCGTGCTTTGGCGGTCATCTTGGTTATGCTTCTTTCTTTTTCACTTTCTCTATCGTTGAAGATAGCGGTGTCGATTAGGCCTCTGGAACTTATGGTCAAAGAAATAGTGGATGGAATGTGTGAAGTCAACGTGATGGTGCCGGAAGGAAGTAATCCCCATACTTATTCACTCACTTTGAAAGACAGAAAAACCATCGAGGAAGCTGATGTGGTGTTCATACTGGGTGAAGGGTTTGACGGATGGTTGCGTTCCACAGCGCCGGATAAAGTTCATGTTCTTTCGAAAGATTTCAAACAGGAATTTTCCGAAAATGTACATATATGGCTGGATCCGGTCGCAGTGTTGTGGATGGCTTCGAAGATACGGGACATCGTGGCAAAGCTGGATCCAGCGAATGCCGAAGCATATCACGAAAATTTTTGCAGATTCGCGTGTACACTGTATAAGAAATGGGAAAGCGTGAGCTGGAAACCTGATAAACCTGTTCTGGAATTTCATCCTGCTCTGTACCATCTCATCAAAAGGTTGGGTGGAAAACTTCTGTGGATAACATCGGGTCATGGTGAATCCCTTTCACTGGGGAGACTCAGGAAGCTTATAGCAGAGTGTAAAAAGAATGGTGTAAACACGTTGGTGGTCGAGAAGGATGTGAGTTATGGAATTGCTGCACCGCTCATCGAGGCGCTAAATCCAAGAATAGTAGAAGTCGATGTGCTGGGCTGGAGTGTGGAGAGCTATACTGACTTGTTAATGTCCATAGTTCATACTCTCGAAACCTCGGAATGAAAAGGGGTGGTACATGTGGAGGAATTGATGGTCATGGTCGAGATACCCAAGGGGAGCAGGAATAAATACGAGTTTGACAAGGAAAGAAAGGTGATAAAGTTCGATAGGATTCTGTTCTCCGCCGTTCATTATCCATGTGACTATGGTTTCATCCTGGACACCCTTGCCGAAGATGGCGATCCACTGGATGCCCTTGTGCTCGTATGGGAACCAACCTTTCCAGGGTGTTTGATAGATGTGAAACCCGTTGGTCTATTCAAGATGTGGGACGAAAAGGGAAGGGATGAGAAGATACTCTGTGTACCTCTGAAGGATCCACTCTGGAATTACATAGAGGATCTGAATGATGTTCCACCCCATCTTCTCAAAGAAATAGAGCATTTTTTCTCCATTTACAAAGAACTTGAGGAAAAGGTAACCGAAGTGGAGGGATGGGGCAGTAAAGCGGAGGCGATAGAAATAATAAAAAAGGCTCGTGAAAGGTACTCCATGAGTGTACGTGGGTCGGGGGAGTGATACACTTGTCGTACCTGTTGCTCGTGTTGTTTCTGGTTTTGCTGTGTCTGAATCTTGTGATACTCGTTCGATTGAAAAAGTTGAAAGTGGAATCTTCGATGATAGATGGAGCTGTACTGAAAGCGTGGAAAGAGTCGGGGCTGGACAGAAGACTCGGGGAGATTTCCACTCATGCGGCGGAAATAAAGGAATTGCATAAATCCATCGAACAGATGCTGCGTGTTCCCTCGGAGCGGGGTTCTTTCGGTGAAATGGCACTGGAAACCATACTTGCAGACCAGCTTCCGCCCGATATGTACGGAATAAGGCAACGTGTTCTGGATGGTAGAATACCCGATGCTTTTATACGATCCACAGCGGGTATCATCTGCATAGACTCGAAATTTCCCTTGGATAACTACAGAAACATGTTGCAGGCCAGGGAGCCGAAAGAAGAGGAGAGTTACAGGAAGAGATTCTTGAGGAACGTTGAGGAGCATCTGAAAAAGGTTCTGAACGATTACGTGAAACCGGAAAAAGGAAGTGCAGATTTTGCATTCGTTTTCGTGCCATCTGAAGGCGTTTACTGGTTTCTGGTTAAGGAAGCTTTTGATCTTCTGCGCGAGTATTCCAAGAAGGGTGTGCAGCTCGTTTCACCTCTCACTCTCTCACACAAGATAGAGTTGATAAAAGCGGGTGTGCATGCCAGAAAACTTTCCGAGGAAGCGGAACAGGTAAAGAGGTATCTTCTTGAGCTCGCCAGGCATTTCGAAGAGCTAGAGAGAACCTGGAATGTGTTCTACAAAACCCATCTCAGGAACCTGACGAACAAGGCGGAAGAGTTGAAGAACGTGTACGATAAACTGAGCAGAAGTTTCGACGATATAAGAAGAAACCTTCGCTCCTGATCAGGGGGAGTGTCCTGTGACATATAGGAGCGGGAGCAGAAAAGAGGAATGTTTGTGTAAAAAGCTCAAAAATTGTTATTGGGAAGAAGAGCTGCCATCTCATTTTATCAGATTGTTGCTGGATGAAGAGGAATGTGTCGCGTGTGTGGCGGGCCGTATGTTGGGGGAGAACACCTTCGCTGTGACAGGGATAGCGTTTGAAGAAAAGGTTTCATTGATGCGCATGATGTATGAACTGCTCAGGGAGCTCTCGATGAAGGGTATTCCACGTGTGGAGTTACACGTGCCCTTGGAATTCTCCGAAAGCATGGGGTTTCGTATGGATGGAAGAGTTCGCATACGTGGCACCTGCCTCAATAGCAGGGTAGGCGTGGGTTATGATATACACCCTCTGGTTGCGGGTCGTCCGCTCATTGTGGGTGGGGAAAGAATAAAATCGGATTACGGAGCCCTTGGTCATTCCGACGGAGATGCTCTGTGCCACGCTATAATCGATGCCCTTTTGGGTGCGGCATCGATGGAAGATATAGGGACTCACTTTCCCGAAACGGACGAATTCAGGAACATCGAGAGTACCAAACTTCTCAGAGAAACCGTCCGGAAATTGGAAACAAATGGATTCTTCATTGAAAGCGTGGACACCGTTGTGATACTTGCAGAACCCCGTCTAGGTCCTTACAGGGAAAGAATTATCCAGAACCTGCGGGAAATAATGAGATGTCCCGTTTCAATAAAGTTCAAAACCGGCAACGAACTGAAAGCACGAAAATGTATAGAGTGCTATGCGGTGTCTCAGGTGAGCAGTTTGTGATCACGCTACCATTTCTCCGGGTACCATTTCCTCTTTCCATTCCTCGAATCCATTCATGACAAGTTGATAGGTTTCTTGGAGTATTTCGGGAAGGGGACTTCCCAGTTTTTCCCGTATCTCTTCAAAAGCTTTTTTCACGGCATCTTTTAGCAGATCTATTTTTGAAACGTCGTTGTTGGAAATGGATCTGGCGAATTTCAGTATACGCTTTGCCGTTTTCTCCGGGCTCCAGTATCCGCCAGGTTGAATGGCTTTGCGTGCCTGTGCCACCAGGCGTGCCATATCGGTTTTCTTTCTTTCTTCGTCCTCACCAAGTATTGCTTTCAGCATTTCGACGAATTCCTGAACGATTTTCTTCGCCTCTTCGAGCATTTTCTTCCACTCAGGTACCTCAGCTTGCGTGGGGAATTCAGGAAACTTCACGGCTTTGAGCTTCTCATACATGCCTGATAGTGCCAGTTTGGTGGAGTACGTTGTTCTCTCATACATCAAATGCGCTTCCTCGAGTTTGAAGGACAGATCCAGCTGAATATCACCATCTCTACTTTTGGTCAAATGGAGCTCGCCTTCCATGGCGATTCTGTGGTATTCCAACCCCACGTTTTCCCGTACAGCCTGAATCATCATCGCAACCACCTCCGTGTGTTTTCTTCATTCACATTATCGACGTGAAAAGCGAGAATTTTAAATGGTATCATTTTAAGTGTGAGAGCCTATCGGGAAAAGCATCTGGTACTGGTGTTGATCGTTCTAATTTTTTTGGGAATACTCTTCACGAACAGAGCCATCGTACGCGATGGTAAAGAAGAACCTGGCGATTTTCGTATGGTTCCTGAGGGTAAGGCTACCGTTTTTCCTCTGGATATAAACGAGGCCGATATCGATGAATTGGTCCTTTTGCCAGGTATTGGAAAGGTCAAGGCCAAAGCCATTGTGAGATACAGGGAGGAAAACGGAGGATTTTCCAGGATAGAAGACCTTGTGAAAGTACCTGGCATAGGTGCGAAAACACTGGAAAAATTGAAACCTTATATAACAGTTTCGAAAGCTCCAGAGCGCGATACCACGTTGGAGCGCCTGAAAGTGAATATAAATGAAGCTTCCATTGAAGAGCTTGAAACCCTTCCAGGCATAGGACCTGTGAAAGCGCGTGCGATAGTGGAATATCGCAGGAAACGAGGAGGTTTCAAAAAGGTGGAAGAACTCCTGGAAGTTCCGGGAATAGGCCCGAAAACCCTCGAAAAGTTAAGACCTTATGTAGAGGTGGGCAAACATTGAGAAAAGCAGTCTTGTTGCACATATGTTGTGTTATCGATGCCATTCCCGCCGTTTATACACTCCGCGAATCGGGTTACATGGTTTGGGGATACTTTCATAACTCCAATATAATACCGGCTGAGGAATATGAAAGACGTCTGTACGATGTTCACAGGTTGGCCTTCGACTGGGATTTTCCTGTACTGATTCCTCTCTACGATCCTGTGAGCTTTCTGCGAAACACCCGCAGTCTGTGGAGAGAACCCGAAAAGGGAAAGCGTTGCGAGGTGTGTATATATGCAAACCTGAGTGCCACCGCTTCGATGGCCGAACTCATGGGAATACCGTTCTTTGCCACAACTCTGACCGCCAGCCGTCACAAAGATCTGGATATCATCAACAGGTTGGGCAGAGAAGCTGGCAGCAGGTATGGTGTGAAATATCTGGAAAGTGCGTTTAGAAAAAAGGGCGGGCAGGTGCTGGCATCCAGAGTGGCGCGTGAAAAAGGTTTTTACAGACAGAACTACTGTGGATGCGTTTACTCTCTTAGGGAGCGGATCATGCGGTGAAACGTTTGATACAGTTCGTATCGCGTCTGGATGAGAAATCTGGGATGGATTGGATCGTTTTTGACAGGCTTCTGAACATTCTGTACGGTGTGGCGGATGAGAAGTCCGTTTCTCTGGCGCAAACGGCTTTGAAGACAGGGATAATTGTGGAAGATGAGGATATACCAAAAAGGCTGGCCCTTCCATTCAGGGGATATGTAATTGTCATCAAAAACTTCCAGCTGAGCAGAAGAGAATATCTTCTGTTGCTTCAAAGCATGCTCGAAGGTCTGGATACATGATTTGAGGAGCGAAAAGCGTGATAGGATCGCGATTGCTGGCATACGATGTAGTGGAATCAACGAACGATCTTTTGAAATCGATGTCTTCCTTCACGCCACACGGTACGGTTGTATGGGCTCTGGAGCAAACCAGAGGAAGGGGCAGATTCGGTCGAAAGTGGTTCTCGCCAAAAGGTGGATTGTGGTTCTCGGTGCTCATCAAAGGTCGCAAAGGTTTGGCACCATATTACTATACTATGCTGTTTTCTCTATCGGTGATACGTTTTCTTGAAAAAGAAGGTGTGGAAGCTGGAGTTAAGTGGCCCAACGATATCTACATTGGCCACAAGAAGATAGGGGGTATACTGGTGGAGAGTGTGGAAGAAACGCGAAGTGTGCTGGTGGTTGGAGTAGGTTTGAACGTTAACAATCCCATACCTGATGAAATAAAAGAAAGGGCGATAAATCTCAGGGAGCTGGTTGGAAGAGAATATGCCTTGTCCAGTGTTTTAAAGGACATCTTGTCGTTTGCCGATAGGATGTATTCGCGTTACATTGTGGGCGATGAAAGGGAGTATCTAACCATCATGTGGAAAAGAAAACAAATTCTCAAGAAAGGTGCCAAGATCCGGGTGAGGATAGGCATGGATGAAAAGACCATGGAAGCAGAATTACTGGAAGTGGAACCAACGGGTCTTCTGCTCGATATCGGAGGAGTATCCGAATTCTACTCTTTTGTGGAGGTAGTTGAATGGTGAAATACAGGTTGGTGCTTCTTGATCTGGATGGAACGCTTCTAAATTCGTACAAGGAGATAAGTCGCAGGAATCGGGAAATACTGGAAGCGGTATTGAACAAGGGTATGAACGTAACAATAATAACCGGGCGAAGTTATGTAGCTGCATGCGATTATGTGCATCAACTTGGAATAAAAACACTTGTGGTTTTTCAGAACGGTGCGCTCATATATGATTTCGGCAGGGAACAGGTGGTACACATTTCCCTTCTGGAAGGAAAAAAAGCTCTGCAAATCATAAGGCTCGGTAAATCCAGAGGTATGTATCCCGTGCTTTACGAAAACTTTTTTGAAGTTCCGGATATGGTCGTAGACAAATTCTACAGTGGTCCATATGCCCGGTACTTCGAAATGAACCGATGGAGAATGAGAATGGTTGAGAGCCTGGAAGATTATGCTGCAGGACTGGAGCATGTTGCGGAAGTGGCACTCGTGGGCGAAGAAAAAGGATTTGATTCGCTGAAAAACTTGAATAATGGGATCAGTGTCGTGAAGAACAGTGTTCTGGAAGGGCATGCCTTCGTCGAGTTTTTTGGGCCTAATTCTTCCAAGGCACATGCTCTGCAGGTGCTTCTAAAATACTTTGGAGTCGGCGAAGATGAGACCGTATTCATCGGCGATAATTTGAACGATATTTCCTTGATGAGAAGAGTGGGGCTTCCTGTGGCCATGGGTAACGCCGTGGAAGATGTGAAGAAGGTGGCAAGGTATGTAACCACTACCAACGACGAGGACGGTGTAGCATATGCTCTGGAACGCGTCTTGAGGGGTGAGTGGATATGAACGTTAGAATACCGCTTTCACGTCCGGAAATAAGCGATGAAGATGTGCAGGAAGTACTTAGAGTTTTACGTTCCCCATATCTGAGTTTTGGACCGTATCTGGAAAAATTCGAGAAAGCCGTGGCAAATTATGTAGGAGTTGAATATGCCGTTGCGGTGAGTAGCGGCACCGCTGCTCTTCACTTGTTGGTGAAAATAGCGGGATTGGGGAAAGGGGATTTTATGTTGACGACCCCCTTTACTTTCGTTTCATCGGCCAACGTGGCTCTGTTCGAAGGGGCACTTCCCGTTTTCGCCGATATCGATATCGCTACTTTCAACATTGATCCGCAGGCAGTTGAAGATCTTTTTTCGCGTGTGAAAAAGGGCAGGGTTGAAATAGGAGGAAAAAGGGTGGACCGTATAAAGGTGTTTATGGGTGTGGATATATTCGGACAACCGGTGGATTGGGACAGGTTGGGAAGGCTGTGCGTGGAGAATGATGTGGTGATGATCGAAGATGCCTGTGAAGCCCTTGGAGCGGAATACAAGGGCAAAAAGATAGGAGCTTTCGGGCTCGGAGGAGCTTTCGCTTTCTATCCCAACAAGCAGATAACCACAGGTGAAGGCGGTATCATTCTGACCGGTCATGAGCGCGTTTTCAGGGAGGCCAGAAGTCTGAGAAATCAGGGTCGTGGTGAAGGCAAGGAATGGTTGCTTCATATCAGATTGGGGTACAACTATAGAATGGATGAAATGTCTGCTGCTCTGGGGTTTTCGCAATTGAAGCGTATAGACGATATCCTCGAAAAGCGCAGGAAGGTTGCTGAAAGGTACAACACCATGTTGTGCGATTCACCCATCGAACCTCTGAAAATTTCAGATTTCACTACCAGGATGAGCTGGTTCGTTTATGTGGTGAAATTACCCAAGGGTGTGAACAGAGATCGCATGATGGAGTATCTGGAGAAGCAAGGTATTCAAACACGGCCTTACTTTCAGTGTGTGCATCTCCAGCCGTTCTACAGGAAGATGGGATACCATGAAGGTATGTGCCCTGTGGCGGAGGAGGTATCCAGAAGAACTCTGGCTCTACCATTCTACAATACGATTACTCTTGAGCAGCAGGAAGAAGTCATTTCGAAATTAATGGAAGCTCTGGAAAGGGTGGGTTAAATGCTGGGTGCAGTGATTTCTGGAGCCTTAACCGCATTAACCATGCCGGGCTTCTTTCTAGGTTTCATTGTGTGGATATCTCTAATACCGTTTTTTCAAAGCTTGCGCAATGCCGGACCACTTTCCGCATTTTTCAAAGGGTTTCTTTATGGCTACACTTTGATAGGTATTTCCTTATTCTGGTTATTTCCAACGCTTTCAAAAAATGTTCCTTTTGTTCTCAGAACTTTTCCAGGCTGGATGGGTGGTCTGGTATTTTTCCTCCTGTGTGCGGTAGAAGCTTTTTTCTTCGGTATGACAGGGTTGTTCTACTCCTTCATGAATCGCTTGAGAAGGAGATCATCTCTTCATTCTGCGATTATTTTTGCCAGCAGTTATGCTCTGTTCGAGTATTTGCGAAGTGTGGGAGACCTGGGATTCACCGGTGGACGCCTGTCCGATGCGCTCCACTGGAATACTGGTTATATTCTGACACTTTCTGTGTGGGGTACGCTCGGTTTAACTTGGTTGGTGGCTTTCACAAATGCCATGATAGCATTGTGGTTTGAGAATATCCGTCGTCGCAGGATGTGGAAACTGTTGCTGGTGGTGTGTGCTTTGAACGGTGTGGGAATGATCATCGCCTCTTTCTTGCCACCACAAGTATTGGATGATGAAAGATTGAAAGTATATGCGGTACAGACCAACGTACCGCAGAGTGTTAAGTACTCTAGAAATCCTCTTTCAAGTCTCAAAACTGTGGAGAAGTTTTTGATGGAAGCGCCAGAAGATGTTGACGTTGTGGTTTTTCCGGAAGCTACTTTCATGATGGATGTGAAACATCATTACCTGGGATCGTTGCTGATAACGAAAGTGAGGGAAAGCGGTCTCCCTGTCATCCTGGGATTTCCACTCAAACTGGAAGGTAAGTCCTTCAATCACGTTGAACTCGTCGATCCTTCAACTGGGTTCACAGGTGAAGGATATTCAAAGAGAAGATTGTCTCCATTTGCAGAGTTTCTACCTTATCCCAGGATTTTCAGGATCTTCAGGTTCTTGAAATTTCTTGAATACTTCGAATCTGGAAAAGATTCCACTCCTGTGAATCTGAATGGTACAAATGTGGGAATTATGATATGTTTCGAATCTTATTTCACTGAAATCGCAAGAGAAGTGGTGAAAGAGGGAGCGGATCTTCTCATCACCGTTACTAACGATGGATGGTTTGAAAGCAAAATTGCATTAAAACAACATTTTGTCCAATCAGGATTCAGAGCTGTCGAATACGGTCGTTACATCTTGCAAGTCGCGAACACCGGTATTACCGGCCTCTGGGACAAATATGGAAGACCGGTCAACATCATCCGGCCAAGTATTGAGAATGCACACACATTCATTATCCCGCGTAATCGCGGAAAAACGGTATATTACTATCTGGGTAGGTACATACCGGTAGCGCTGGTTCTCGTGCTGTTGCTTTTCTTGATAATCTGAGAGAAATCACTGGCTCTTGCACTGCATGAAATATTCGATCGATCTATTCCAGGTTGCCTCTTCTTCTTTGTTAAAGAAGCATGCGGGGAGTTCACCATGTGACCTATGGTAGGCTATGCATTCGCAGCATATACCTTTTCTCGAACACGATGGATAAGAACAATTGCAACGAGCAAGGTTTCTTTCTCTGTTTGCACATTCCATGTTCTTCCACCTCCAGCATTGATTTTCGAGGGAAATTGTATCATAGAAGGGGTGATGGAAGATGAAACTCGAGAGGATAAAAGGTAACACTTTCTTTTTACCATCCTCTACCAACGTTGGGATATACTTTGATGGCAGGCGAGCTTATGTGGTAGATACAGCCGACGAACGCACCACGAAAAATCTCATCAAATATTTGCTCGATGAGAATAAGGAAATAATGGCTGTTACGCTCACCCATTCGCATGCCGACCATATACGTGGCTGTGCCAGAGTCAAAAAATTGAGTGGAGCACCTGTATACATTCCCGCAGGTGAGGTGTCATTCGTACGTTTTCCAGAACTGGAAGGGTATGTTCTTTATGGTGCTGCCTCTCCGCGTTTCATGCATTCAGGTTTTTTCCGCGCCGCACCCTGTGATGCTGAAATCATACATGAAGATGCCATTCCTTTTAAAATCATAAAATTACCTGGTCACACCATCGATCACATCGGTTACATGACTGAAGATGGTGTGATCTTTTCAGGTGATGCGTACTTTGGTATGAGAGTTTTGAAGAAGTACCCTTATCCATACCTTACAGATGTGGAAAAGAGTCTTGAAAGTTTCAAAAACCTCGAGAGTCTGGAAGCAGAATTTTTCCTGCCCGCACATGGCGATCCAACGTCTGATCCCACGAAGGAGATAGGATATCAACGTTCATTACTGGAAAACATCATTCAAAGAACGCTTTCTTTGTTGTCTGTTCCCAGAAGCCGTGAGGAATTGGTAAAAGAACTCTTTGGAGACGAAAGTGATCCCGGTATGTACTATCTGGCTCATTCTTTCGTTGGAGCCATTTTGACATTTCTGGATTCACGTGGTGATATAGAGCTCGTATCATCGCAAGGAAATATGGTATTATATCCACAAAAGTGGCAAATCAGGAAGTGAATCCATTGTGGCTGTAAATGTTCTTTCAGGATTTGTAAGCATTTCCTCGTGGAGCAACATCAACGATAAGAATGATAAGCTGTTCCTTTTCGACCCTGAAAAATCACGCGGTAGGAACCAACCCGAAGTCGAAAGAATCCACGATATTTTCCATGGAGGCTTTTAACATCTGGCATGGAGGAAGCTTTCCCGTTGTAGTAATCAACAAGCTGTCGAAGAGATTTTCTGATCTTCCTTTGTATGTTTCGGTCAAGCCGTTGGAAAGTTTTAAAAGCTCTTCGAGTCC
>JAGGZV010000010.1 GCA_021161835.1 Thermotogae bacterium
ATTACCGGCTCGAACTGCCGAAATTAACAACAATTACTGGTGGCCAGGGGCGGAATCGAACCGCCGACACCTGGATTTTCAGTCCAGTGCTCTACCAACTGAGCTACCTGGCCATCCTTTCAATCTGGTGGGAGCGGTAGGACTTGAACCTACGACCTTCTGCTTGTAAGGCAGACGCTCTTCCCCTGAGCTACGCTCCCACCCCTGGCGCCCCCAAGGGGATTCGAACCCCTGCCTCTGGCTTGAAAGGCCAGTGTCCTGGGCCGCTAGACGATGGGGGCATTGGATTCCGTGCACGATTATATCTTAACACCATCAAAAAGTCAAACCCAGATTTCATCGAGTAACCATACTGTAAAGTGAGGATCCAGCTTTGTATTAACTGGAAGTAAGCGAAACTTATCGAAAGTCTTTACACCTCTTTTAATGTTTCTGAACTCAGATTGGAAAATCTTAATCTATCACACAAGTTGAATGTCTTTCGACTTTTCGATAAAGAAGAGTTGACAATCGTATGTAAACAATTAAAATATGTAAGGCGGGAATAATCAACACCAACAAAACCCAACAAAACTTTTGTATTTTTCGATACTGAACCAATCAAAATCTGGACCGTTTCCTCAGAATCTTTCCAGATGTTGCTACAAGCATTTGGCTTCAACCCTCCATTGGTCATGGGGAGGCAAAATTTCAGAGAAGGAGGTGAAGGGACCTTTCGAGGTCCTGAGAGTATGGGAAAGGGTCTTGTGGCATTACTCTGTGTTGCTATGCTGGTGTTCCTGGTGGATGCTGTCTACGCTCAAGAAGATATCCCTGTACATGTTCGACTCACGATGATGGTTGCAGGCGACCAGAACATGGTGGATTTCTTCCAGTACGAGATAGCCCCGGAGTTTGAAAAGCTCTATCCCAATGTACGTGTGTACGTGGTGGGTACAGGACCGGGACCAGCAGGTTCTCGACAAATCATAGAAAAACTCAAGATCGAGAGAGATTCCGGTAAGGACAAGTGGGATATCGACATCGCCGTGGTTCACGAAATAGGAGCCGTTTGGGCACTGAACGAAGGATTGATCAGACCTTACACCGATTTTCTCACCGCCAAGAGATTGACTGTCAGAAACACCGACAAGATGGCTCTCGGCGTGAACGTCGATGGATACGTGATGCCAATGTTCCACAGTCAAACCGCCATAGCTTACAACCCGAAATACGTTAAGGATCCTCCCAAATCTTACGCGGAACTTGTAGAATGGGTGAAGAAACATCCGAAGAAATTTGGTTACAACGGTATAAAACACGGTGCATCTGGAATATCTTTCGTGGCTGGATGGTTGTACTGGAAATCGGGCAAAGATATGGAAATACTCATAAACGGTCCTTATGACAAGAAGTATGAGGAAAAATGGAAGGACTACTTCGCCGATCTCAAGGAATTCAACAAGTATGTTACTATGACCAGTGGTAACGCCGGAACCCTTGACATGCTCAATCGTGGCGAAATCTGGATGGGTCCGGTCTGGGTTGATATGTTCTACACTTGGATGGCAGAAGGAAGAATGGATCCCAATATCAAACTGCTGATTCCCGCTCCCGGTATGCCTGGCCAGCCAATGCACTACGTAATACCTCTGAAAGCCAAGAATGCCGATTATGCTTTGAAACTGATCGACTTCGTGTCTTCACCCAAGATGCAGGCAAAGTACATTGTGGAAAAGTTCAACTGGTATCCAGGAATAGGTGACCAGTACGTGAAGAAATACGTATCCAAAGAAGTTCTCAAATCTCTCTACAGGGATATAACACAGGATGATCTTCTCAAGTACGGTAAACCTTTCCCGCTCACTCAGTACTATGAGGATATGTTGGAAGCATACGAAAGGTGGGTAGAAAAGTGATAGAAACTGGCCCCGCACCCGCGGGGCCGTTTCCTAAAATAATGGAGGTGCTGGATCTTGGATGAGAAGGAAAAAAGTCCGGTGGGTTTTCTTCTGTTGATCCCTGCCTTGATGGTACTTTTACTTCTATATATGTATCCTTTGATTCGTGCCATAGCCCTGAGTTTCACGGACGAAATGGGTAATTTTACCCTCGCCAACTACAACAAGAGTTTCGACCTATATGCCAGGGATATTCTCTATACTCTCGGTATAACGCTGGTGACGGTTGGTGTAACTTTTGTTATCTCGATATTGATAGCCAGTTATCTGCGCTTCAAACAGTGGAAATTTTTGGACTACATGTACAGACTTCCTTTGTTCATTCCTTTCCTGATAGTTGGTCATGCTATGCGAATCTTCCTCGCGCAACATGGAACGATGAACTCTCTGTTGACACGCATCTTCCGGATAGAAGAATTACCTGGATATTCCGGGTTGTGGGTGGGATTGGTGGCAACCTTTGTATGGGTAATGGTGCCGTTTTCAACACTCATAATATTGGGAGCCTTCAAGGCGCTTGATGATTCGTATATAGAAGCTGCACAAAATTTGGGATCCTCCAAGTGGCGCATAATCAAAGATATTCTCATACCTCTGGCACGCCCTTCTATCATGGTGGCTATGGTTCTCACTTTCGTGCGAACCATCAGCAGTATAACCATTCCCTTGATGGTCGGGCCCAACAATCCCAACATGATCACCGTGGACATGATGTTCAGAGTGAACTATTTCAGTGATTGGAGAGTTGCCAATGCTCTTGGTGTTATATCGTATCTGATCGTCATGGTTTTGGCCATCTATTATCTGCGATTCATGGTGACGGAGAGAGGGGGACTGAAAAGATGAATGTGGCACGAATAACGCTTAGAATCGCCGCTGTGGTGCTCATACTCTTCATCATAATTGGTCCTCTCGTCGGAATAGTCCTCTGGAGTTTTGCACACAGATGGTACTGGCCCAATCCCATACCACAGGAATTCGGCCTTCGATACTGGCAGATGGTATTCAGACAGGGTAGAATCCTGGATTCACTCCTGTTGAGTCTCACGATAGCGGTGATAGTGGTTGGACTCTCACTGCTTTTTGCCATACCTGCTGCATACGGATTCGCACGTTACAGGATCCCCATGGAACGGGTCCTGCTGGTGCTTTTCCTCATGCCGCAGGCTTTTCCACAATTGCCGGTTTTCATAAACCTTGCATCCATTTTCAACAGGATAGGATTGGGAGGAAACATGTGGGGAATAATATTTGCTCATACCATGGCGTCGCTGGTATACTCCGTGTGGATCGTTACAGCTACTTTCAGATCCATTCCCATGGAGCTGGAACAGGTTGCCAGAAATCTTGGAGCATCAAGATTGAAGACATTTTTCACCATAACTCTTCCTCTTGCAGTTCCCGGGATAATAGCGAGCGCCATATTCGTTTTTCTATGGTCGCTGGGTGAATTCACAGCGGCTTTCTTCATAGGTGCACCCTTTATACAAACGGCTACCGTTCTCATGTACACCGCAAGCATGGGATACAACATGCAGATAGCCTCTGTAATAGCGATATTGCTGATCATTCCTTCTATTCTTTTCATGATAATCATAGAAAGGTATCTCAAAGCCGAATATCTCGCAGGTATGGGAGGATGATGTGTATGGCGATACTGGAAACCAGAAATCTGAAGAAATATTATGGCAGAGTTAGAGCTCTCGATGATGTGTCTATAGACGTGGATGCGGGGGAACTGCTTGCCGTCATAGGACCCAGCGGTTCGGGTAAAACCACCTTTTTGCGTTCAATAGCAGGGTTTGTCAAGCTCGATGCGGGACATGTGTACATAGAAGGAAAGGATATAACGGAGTTACCGCCGGAGAAAAGAGATGTTTCCATGTTCTTTCAAAATTACGCTCTTTGGCCACATATGACCGTCTTTGATAACGTTGCTTATGGACTCAAGCTGAGAAAAATGCCGAAGGAAGAGATAGAGAAAAGGGTACACGATGTCCTCAAACTTCTGGATATCGAAGAATTGGTGGATAGAAAACCTTCTCAGCTGTCGGGTGGGCAACAACAGCGTGTTGCCCTGGCACGGGCAATAGTGGTGAAACCGAAAGTACTTCTACTGGATGAGCCTCTGTCGAATCTGGATGCCAAGATAAGGCTGAGAATAAGATTCGAGATAAAAGCGCTTCAACAGAAGCTAAACCTGCCAACTGTTTACGTTACACACGACCAGGAGGAGGCTCTCAGTATAGCGGACAAGGTAGCGGTCATGCATGAAGGGAAAGTTTTGCAGCTTGGCACCCCCGAGGAAGTCTACAAAAGCCCTGTTAATTTCTTTGTTGCAGATTTTATAGGTACCAACTGCGTGCTGACTTTGAAGGTGCTCGATGGTCGTGTGAAGATAGGAAATAAGATCTTTGAGGTTTCGTCAAAGGAAACAGCCAGGATGGTGGTGAGATCGGATGAAGCGGAAGTGCTCGAAGCCAGAGCAGAACCAGGAAAAGATGGTTTGAGGATCCCTGGTGAAATAAAGGGGAAACTGTACATGGGTTCAAAATACAGGTATGAAATAAGGATAGAGGAAAGTGAGGATGCGCTTTTCGTGAATTCCGGTGAATCTTTTAAAATAGGAGAAAAGATAACTGTGTTCGTTCCAGATGGAAGTTATTTCGTGTACTGAGTGATTGACGAGAAACTTCCCCGCTTTCAATGTCCGGCATTGTGGGACGTTCGAAATCATTGATACATGTATCGTACCGGGTATACCGGTACAGTTTAATCGTTCGTTCGAATGGTATAATCTCCACGCCGGAGGTGGTGAAATGAGGGTCGAAGACGTGAAATATCTGGCGAAATTGATCATGGAATGTGGGGAAGTTCCTCTGGTATGGGGACACTTCGGTGTGGGAAAAACCGATGTGGCTCGTGAGATAGCACAGGAAACGGGGAGGAAATTGATAATACTCGTGATTTCACAGATGGAACCTGGTGATCTAATAGGATTGCCGGCTCGTGGTGAAGATAAAACAATTTTTCTCGAACCTGACTGGTGGCCAGAAGACGGTAATACTTTGATCATGATAGACGAGGTTAACAGAGCGCACAAGTCCATAAGAAATGCCATAATGCAACTTTTAATAGATAAACGTATACACAATCATATACTTCCTGAAGGTACTTGGGTGATGGCCGCCGCGAATCCCCCGGATGAGGAATATGATCAGGTTGAATTGATAACCGATCCAGCTTTCATGAGCAGATTCTTCCACCTGGAGATAACGCCTTCGGCTGACGAATGGATAAAGTGGGCCGAAAAGTACGAAGTACCTGAAGAGATAAGGAAATTCATAAACGATTATCCAGAGTTCCTCATAAGGGACACCATGGTTTCCATGAGGATAAGGCTCAAACCCAGTCCAAGAAGCTGGTATAAATTAGGAAGGGTACTGGCGAAAATGAAAAAAGAGGATATAGAAAAATATGGTTACGCTCTGGCTGCGGGCATGGTTGGAGCGGAGGCCGCCCGCATCTTCCTGGATTACACCATGGGTTATCTTACCCTTCCCAAGCCTGAAGAATTCCTGTTTGCGGAATCCGATAACGTGTTTCTTCGACTTAAAAAAGCCGGCACAGACGAGGTGAATTCTTTCATAATAAGGTTGTGCGATTACTTCGAAAGAATGGAAGATGAAAAAGTGAAGAAAATCACCGACAATCTCCCCACCATCGTGGAAAATATCGCGAAACTGGTGAATTGCATACCCAAAGACAGTGCTTTCGCAATTGTGAGACATCTGGAAAATCTTTCCAATGCCGGTGGAAAATACAGGTTCGTTTATGAAAACCTGCTTGAGGAATTGTCGGTGCGTCCGGAGATAAGTTCTCTCGTCGGTGGTGAGAATTGAAAGTGGGTATAGGGAAAGTCATCGTCGAACTGGGTAAGGAGAGTCCTTTCTATACCTACATGTTGATGTATTGCGATCTCATCGAGTCTTCCCGCGTAAGAACCTTCAAGTTGCGTGTATCCAGTAGAGGTCGGATACAGCTTCTTTATAACCCCCAGATGGTTAAAAATAAACCTTTGTGGTTTGTAAAAGGGTTGTTGAAACATGAAATCATGCATATAGTCAACAAGCATATTCTCATAAAACCAGGGAAAAGCAAAGAAAAGGTTGTGTGGGATCTAGCCATGGATGCTGCGATCAACCAGTACATACCCGAACTCTACGCGCGCGGTATACCTCTGAACGTTCTGATACAGGAAGGATGTTCCACCGACAACGAACGGTTTTTCGTG
Organism: Thermotogae bacterium; assembly: GCA_021161835.1. Taxonomy (GTDB): domain Bacteria; phylum Thermotogota; class Thermotogae; order UBA12178; family UBA12178; genus JAGGZV01. The sequence goes on from JAGGZV010000010.1 coordinate 6,235, forward strand.
ATCCCACCGGAGTTCATGCCCGGAGAGACAGCTGAACGTTATCACAATTGGATACTCGAGGAAATGAGTAAATCCAAAAAGGTGGATCTGGAACTCCTAGAAGACCTCAGTGAGAATACCGATTCACACGATGAGTTTGGAAACATAGAACTTTCCAAAGAGATAGTGGAGGACCTTCTTAACCAGGTGATCTCGGAAGTTGTATCCAAATCGCATGATAGGGTTCCTCCCGCCTTAAAGGAAATAGTTGAGGCCGTTCTGGACTTGCCTAAAATCGATTGGAAAACGGCTATTAGAAGATTTGCGGGTAGTGCCATACTGGGTGAACGTTATAGAACACCATTACGCCCCAACAGAAGATATGAAGATCAACCAGGTTGGAGAAGAGAGTATCTGGCGCGGATAGCGGTGATCATGGATACCAGCGGTAGCATAATAGAAGAGGAGTACAATGCCTTTCTCTCTGAACTGGAGGTCATAGCGCGGCTGGTGGACACACGCCTGTGGTTGATACAGGTGGATGAGGACGTTCGTATGGTAGCCGAGTATACCCGTGGAAGCTGGAAGAACTTCGAAATTCTGGGAAAAGGTGGTACCGATCTGCAACCAGCAATAGAGTATGCTCAGAAGAATCTGCGAGTGGAGGGTATGATAGTGTTCACAGATGGATACGTGGATGTGCCTCTGGTAAAAAGACGAGTTCTATTCGTGCTATCCAGTAAGTCCTCATCAGATTTTGCTCGGGAAGCGCGTCAGATGTACGGTCCGGGGGCGGTGGTGGTTCTATCGTGAGTGGCGGACTAAAATGCATGGGACCTTCGAAAGGCGTCAACATTCTCAGAGAATTCTTGAAGATCGCAAAGTCGAAATCCAGTATTGCTGTCGCATATCTGGATGAACTCTCAGAAAAACTTGACGAGAAATTTGAACACTACGTTACGGTGATTCTGGATTCCGCTCATGCTCCGTTCATATCGGTGTTTTACGATAGCAAGGGCAGGATATTCGCGGGAATGAGCGCCAGAAATCCCATGGAAGACTCCTCCGCTCTGTACAAAGTACCGTTTGACACTTCGGAGTTTATCGCGACTTACACCACCACCTTTAGCGAAAAAGCAAGTGTGAGGGTGAGGGTGCTTCAATCTCCCGTGGTTACTCCATTTTTATGTGTGTGTGGGGATGTAAAGCTGGTAGGCAAACTCGAGCTAAAGGAAAAATTGAATAACGTTTCATCCATAACTTTCGCGGCGAAGATAGATGATGAAACCCTGGATTTCCTAATGAAAAATTACAACAGGATCGTGGAAAAAGAATGGGGAAAATACGTTATCACACCGAAAGGGGAGGTATTGAATATCGCAATACTTCACGACGGGATGGGAGGAGTAACAAAATCGCTGATGGTAGAGGTTGCTAGAATGCACAGAAATAACCTGATAACGAACTTTAGTCGGTACTTTCGTGAACCAGGCGGTATACCGGAAACAAAAGAAAGGCAGAAGCATCTGGTGAGTTTTGCCGTTCCTCTGGAATCCCTGAAGGTTCTCAGGGATAGGTTGGAGGCGGTGATCGAAGAATTCGTAAGAAGTGTTGATGATTCTGTTTCTAGCTTAAAAAATCGAGCATCCACTTTTCTGGAAGGGGTGAAGGAACTATTAGAAGGTTCCTCTTGATAGGGTATCTTGGCTACGAGAATGTCGGGGATGAGTTGCTGAGGATCGCCACAGAAAAGATATGCAAAAATACCTTTGGGAATCCTGGATTCGTGGTTCCCAAACCGAAGGGAGAGCGTTTCAATCCTCTATACATTTTGAAACAGCTTGTGAAGTGCGATGGGGTCATATACACGGGAGGGAACCTTTTCCAGGATGAAACGAGTTTGAGAAATTTTGTGTATTATTATTCCATAGCCCTTGCAGCACTCAAGATGGGAAAGAAGGTCTTCCTGATCAGCCAGGGATTGGGTCCATTGAAAAACAAGATGGCCAGGCGTCTTCTCAGAAAGTTGTTCGCTCACAAGAGAATAAACGGATGTTTCAGAGATCGGGTGTCTTTGAAATACGCAAACCATGGAACGGAGAAATTCTTTGAATGTGTGGACGTTGCAGCAATTGCCATGGATGGTGTTAAAGTGGATACCCCGTTGCGCAACGTGATTACACTCGTGCTGAACGAGAGGCCGAATGTGGAAGAACTAATTAGAGCTTTCAAACTCTTGAAACTGAGGAACATCAGAATTCTTTCCATGTCACCGCTTACCGAGAAAAAGATCGTTGAGCGTGTGTTAAAGAGATTCAACGAAGAGAGATTCAATGTGGAACTGGCAGACATTGGGTTGGAGAAGGCTCTGAGTTCCATAGCCTCGTCCTCCCTGGTGGTTACTCACAGATTGCATGGCGCCCTGACGGCTCTTTATTATGGTGTTCCTTTCGTTACATATGGTTCTCCCAAAAATGTTCGAACTATAACGAACATACTGGATGATTACGATCTGTTTTTCAAAAATGCGGAAGATCTGGCGATTTCGATAGAACATGCTTACAATTGTGATTTCCAGGCCATGAAAGAGAAATACAGGGAAAGCTGCCATCGATCGACCATAACGATTGGAGAAAAGATGAAGGACTTCTTCACATGATAGAATTACTAAAGCCCGGGTTTCGAAGAGATGACGTGAATTCGCAGGTTTGGAGGTGGTGACCCTTGAAAGATGTTCCTATTGAAATGAGAAGAACATTCGCATTGGTTGGTCACAACGCATCTGGAAAAACTCTTCTCGCCGATGCGATCTTGAACCTCGTGAGGATAGTAGATAGAGTGGGTGAACGTTTTCTGGATTATGACCCCATTTCCAAGGAGAAAGGTTCCAGCCTTTCAAGTTCCGTCGCGGTTTTTGAGTATGGAGATCACAGGTTCACGATGATAGACACCCCTGGTTTCAACGATTTCATAAGCGACACGATGAATGCCATTTTCGTCGCTGAGAACGTTGTGAGTGTTGTTAATGCAACGGCCGGTGTAGAAATTCAAACCGAGCGTACGTGGCGCCTGGCAAGGCAACTCAAAAAACCCATCATGGTTTTCATAAACCAGATGGATAAAGAGCGGGCAAGCTTTGAAACATGTCTGACAAGTTTGAAGGAAGCCTTTGAAGTGAAACTGATGCCCATTGTGATACCCGTGGGTGAAGGCCAGAATTTCAAGGGAGTCGTGGATCTCATAAACATGAAAGCGTACTTTGTGGAAAACGACAATGTAAAAGAAGGAGATGTTCCAGGAGAGATCAAGGAAAAAGCTGAAAATATGCGAACAGAAATGATAGAAGACATAGTTGAAACAGATGAAGAATTGATGGAGAAATACCTCGAAGGTGAAGAAATAGATGCACCCACATTGGCCAGAGCATTCAAGAAGGCGTATCTCACCGGAGAGGTGGTGCCCGTTCTCTGCGGTGCAGCGCCCATGAAGGTCGGTGTGGGAAATCTGTTGAGAACACTCATAGATGTAGGAGCTTCTCCACTTGAAGCACGGGGATATTCTGCTATAACTGTTGAAGGTGAAAAAGATGTTACCATAGAGCCTAAAGAGGAAGAACCGTTCGTTGGTTACATCTTTAAAGCCGTGGTTGATCCCTTTGTCGGTAAACAATCCTTTATAAAAGTACTCTCGGGTACTCTTAAAGCTGGAGATACCTTCGTGAACGGAGATACAGATGATAAAGTATCACATGTGTATCTCCCCGTTGGCAAAAATACCGAAGAGGTGGAAGTGGCACGTCCCGGTGATGTAATAGTGCTTGCCAAACTCAAGAAGAGTTCGGTGGGGGATACCCTATGTCACAAGTCACGAAAACTAATGGTTAAAGGCCTCGAGTATCCCGAGCCAATGATCTCGAAGTCGGTCAACCCCAAGAGTAAGTCGGATATAGACAAGATAAGCAACGGACTTTCGAGACTGGCTGATTCTGATCCCACTTTCAAGTGGGAATTTGATCCTGAGACCAGCGAGACGGTTATAAGTGGACTTGGAAGCATGCATCTTGACGTGATGGTGGAAAGACTCAAAAAACTTTTTGGAGTGGATGTCGAGGTTGGAAAGCCGAAGATAGCGTATCGTGAGACTATCAGGAGGAAAGCGGTGGCCGAACACAAACACAAGAAGCAAACGGGTGGTCATGGTCAGTACGGGCACGTCAAGATAGAAATGGAACCGCTTCCCAGGGGCGAAGGATTCGAATTCGTGGATAAGATCGTTGGAGGAGTCATTCCCAAGAACTTTATACCATCGGTGGAGAAGGGAATTCGTGAAGCGATGAAAAAAGGTGTGCTGGCTGGATACCCTGTTGTGGACGTCAAAGTAACTCTCTTCGATGGTTCGTATCACGAGGTGGACAGCTCCGACATTTCGTTCCAGATTGCAGCCATACAGGCATTCCGAAAAGGAATGGAACAGGCAAATCCTGTTATACTGGAGCCCATAATGGAAATAGAGGTATTCGTACCAAATGAGAATACAGGGAATGTCATGGGTGAAATAACCTCCAGACGTGGTCGTCCCATGGGCATGGAATCGGTGGGCAAGGGTCTGGACAAGATCATCGCGCAGGTACCACTCGCCGAACTGCTGGATTTCTCCAACAGGTTGAGCTCGCTGACCAGCGGTAGAGGATATTTCACCATGAAATTTTCTCATTACCAGGAGGTTCCCCCCGATGTACAGCAGAAAATCATAGCCGAACGTCAAAGAGAGATGGAACAGGAGAACAAATGAAGGAGGGGAAACGGTGGAGAGGTTGCATATACTCGAGCTCAAGGATGTTGAAACCGAAGAAGATGCTCGCAAAATAGAAGAAATTTTGAAATCCATGGAGGGTGTGTTTCACGCAGAAGTGGATCTGGACAGTGAGGTTGTGGAAGTCAGATACGACGATTCCAAGGTTACTAAAAATAACATGAAAGATAAACTGGCAGCACACGGATACACACTGAAGATCTGAAAAAAGGGGGCGTTTCCCCCTTTTTTCAACTCTGTATGGAGGCGGTGGAATGACATACGCTATCGGTGATATACATGGGTGTTATCGAGCCCTCAAAAAGCTCATCTCTTTGATACAACCGGACGAGGGCGATGAGCTGATTTTTCTGGGTGATTATATAGACAGAGGTCCTGAAAGCAAAGAAGTGGTGGAGTACCTTCTGGATTTGAAACAACATGTGAAATGTGTCTTTCTACGGGGTAATCATGAAGATATGCTCCTGGAGGTTCTGACCAAGGGACGGGGAATGGATCTGTGGTTGTTTAACGGAGCTTCAGCAACCATAAGAAGCTATGGGAGTTTGAAAGACATTCCCGAGGACCATATGGAATTTTTTCTCACAACGAGGTTGTATTATGAAAAAGGAGATTACCTTTTCGTGCATGGAGGCGTGAAACCGGGTGTACCTTTGGAAAAGCAGAAACCTTTTGACATGATATGGATAAGAGAGGAATTCATATACTCTGAAAATCCCATGCCGGGTAAAATAGTGGTCTTTGGTCACACTCCTTTTCCCGAAGGTCCGTTGGTCATGAAAGATAAGGTTGGTATAGACACGGGCTGTGTTTATGGAGGAAAACTCACCGCGTGTTGCATGGAAACGGGCAAATTCACCAGCGTGGAATGTGGAAGATGATTTTTAAATGATATAATTTTCTCGAGATGGAAACTCAGGAATTCGAAGGAGGAAACGTGGATGGAGAAATTTTGTGCCTTTTGTGGTAAAAGTGCTTCCCAGGTTGAAAGATTGATCGCAGGTCCTGGAATATACATATGCAACGAATGTGTGATGCTCTTTCACGATCTTCTGAAGGAATCCCATCAGGTGAAGAAAACACGTGACAAACTCCCAACACCTAAAGAGATAAAAGCCGAACTTGACAAATATGTTATAGGACAGGAAAGAGCGAAGAAAGTTATTTCTGTTGCCGTCTACAATCACTACAAACGCATATATGCGAGAAGAGAAAATGATGTGGAAATAGAGAAGTCCAACATACTTTTGATAGGTCCAACGGGTTGCGGTAAAACTCTGATAGCGCGAGTATTGGCAAAGATACTGGATGTTCCATTTGCCATAGCCGATGCTACTCCCCTAACAGAGGCAGGATATGTGGGCGAAGATGTGGAAAATGTCATACTGAGATTGCTGCAATCGTGCAATTATGATGTGGAAAGAGCAGAGAGGGGAATAATCTACATAGATGAAATAGACAAGATAGCCAAAAAGGGACCCAATGTATCGATAACCAGAGACGTTTCAGGTGAAGGCGTCCAGCAGGCACTTTTGAAAATCCTTGAAGGAACGGTGGCCAATGTACCACCACAGGGTGGGAGAAAGCATCCTTACCAGGAATTTGTGAGAGTGGATACCACCAACATACTGTTCATAGCAGGTGGAGCGTTTGACGGATTGGAGGATATTATCAAGCGCAGGATCCAGAGTTCTACCATGGGCTTTGAATCCGACGTTACCAGCAAGAAGAACATGAAACTTGGAGAGATACTGGCGCAGGTCACACCGGATGATCTCATAGAATACGGTTTCATACCCGAGTTCATCGGCCGGTTTCCCGTAGTGGCTACTCTCAACGAACTCGATGAGGATGCACTTGTGAGGATACTGGTGGAACCCGCGAACTCCATTGTGAAACAGTACGAAAGGCTGTTGAATCTGGATGGGATAGAGCTGGAAATAACGAATGAAGCTTTGCATGTCATAGCCAGGAAGGCAATGGACAAGGGAACAGGAGCCAGAGCGTTGAAATCCATTTTCGAAGAAGTCATGATGGATATCATGTTCGAACTGCCATCCATGAAGGACATTGAAAAGGTGGTTATAACAGAGGACGTGGTGATGAAAGGAATCAATCCTGTGGTGATAAAGCGTGAGTCAGCTTGATGAACTCGTTGTCCTCGGAATAGATACTTCATGCGATGAAACGGCTATTGGAATAGTAAAGGGCGACCGGATACTATCTAACGTTGTTTTTTCACAGGTGAAGAAGCACGCACGGTACGGTGGAGTTGTACCAGAAATAGCTTCTCGTCAGCATCTTAGAATGATACTGATGGTTTACAGGGAAGCGTTGAAAGAAGCAAATGTAAAACAAGAAGACATAGATGTCGTTGCGGTGACGTACGGACCGGGATTGATGGGAGCACTTCTGGTGGGAGTGAATTTTGCGAAATCCCTGGCCTGTGGTCTGGGTAAACCTTTCGTGGGAGTTAATCATCTGGAAGGTCACATATACGCCAACTTCCTGGCTTTCCCTGAACTTTCTCCTCCGTTCATCGTTTTGCTTGTTTCGGGCGGTCATACCGAACTTCTGGAATTTCGAGGTCGAAAAGATGTAATAATTCTTGGACGCACGAGAGATGATGCTGCGGGTGAAGCCTTCGATAAGGTCGCCAGATTACTGAGGTTGGGTTATCCAGGAGGCCCCATCATAGAAAAAGTTGCTAGTCGTGGCAAACCGGTATACCATTTTCCACGCGGACTGATGGACTCAGACGATTTCGATTTCAGTTTCAGCGGTCTGAAAACCTCGGTACTGTACTTTCTGAAGAAAAATCCGGATGCTGCCGTAGAGGATGTTGCCGCTTCCTTCCAGGAGGCGGTTGTGGATTCGCTTATAGCAAAGGTCAAAAAGGCCGTTCTGAAACGTCATATAAGGAAAATAGTGCTGGCAGGTGGAGTAGCAGCGAATAGCTTACTAAGAGAAAAAATGCATCGATTGGGTGAAGAGCTAAAGCTTGAAGTATACTATCCTCCACTGGAACTGTGCACCGATAACGGTGCTATGATCGCGAGGGCGGGAAGGGAGATTTTCCTGAGTGAAGGGCCTTCATCACATGAGCTGACAGCCGTTCCGTATTTAACGTTTTGAATTCTTGCGTTCCTTCCTTCTCAGTAAACGCCTGCTCAGGTATTGTGCAGAATCTCTCGGAAGCGTGGCAAGTCTTCTTCCCACCACCGTCAATACGGTACCCAGTACCATACGTGGTTTGAAGTACCGCACCGGTTCAACTTTTCCGAGCAGGTATAAAACGGACAATCGCATGAAAAAAGCCAGAAGGAATATAAATTTTATGCCTTCAAATTCGCATCCGAAAATTCTGAAATTGCTGTTGATCAGGACTTTTCCCAGCATCCCACCAGCTACTGATCCCGCCATGGACCCTAGAGAGGTAGAAGCATAAAAAAGCGAGAAATATGCTGCGGAATTGAAGCCAGCCACCTCAAATGCCAGGCTGTAAAGGGCCAGGTTTATGGCAGCCCATCCAACACCGGCTATCAGAGCATCGACCAGTAGCAAACGGTACATGTTGGAAGGAGCCATGAAGACCCACAAACCTGGCAAAACAGCCACAGTCGCTATTCCCATGTAGGTAATGGTTTTCGCACCGAACCTATCGGTCAGAATACCCCAGAAGTAGTATGCTGGTATCGAAACAACGCCTATTATGATCGCGTAGAACCCTATACGTGTGTAAGGCAGTTTCAGAAACTCTATCTGATATAGCGAGAAATAGGGTGCCGAAAAGTATACACACGAGTTCCAGACGAACGTGAAGAGAAGAAACTTCCTGAACCTTTCATCCTTCAAACATGCTCCCAATCCAGCAAGGGCACCGAAGAACTTATGGGGTGGTTCGTATTGCCTGGAAAGCAACAAAATGGATACACTTCCGAAAATCAATGCCAGTGTTATGATCGCGGCGTGGTTATAAGGTGCAGGAAATCCATCCAGTGCTTGTGAGTACACGTATGTCAGCAAGATGGTTATCGTACCGCTGAACAGGTTGCGTATACCAAAATAACGTCCTCGGGTTTCATCCGGTACCAGATCTTTTATCCACGAATTCCAGGCGTTACCGGCGAAGGTTAGGGCCACCTGACTCGCTGCAAACAGCAGGATGAAAAGAGAAGGCGTCCTGAACTTCATGAGCACCAGTGCCAGCAAAATAGCCCACGGAAGCCTGGAACAGATGGACGAGAAAATCACGATTTTCTTCCTGCTTCTGACTTTATCTATCACGAACGGTGTGAAAAGTTGCAATAACTGCACAGCCGAGGGAATGGCAAACACGATGCTTAAAGCCAGCTCGGAAAGACGAAAATACAACGCCAGTGAAGTCAGGAAGAAGCCCTGAGATATGAGGAAGAAGCCGGTGTATGCTCCACCTTCGAATATGGAAAGCAGGATACTCCTTTTGTGCTCTCTCTCCTGATCGCCGATCAAGCGCCCCGCCTCCACAAAAAGAATCCTTCATATAATACACGAAAGAAAGGCGGGGATCAACCCCGCCTTTTCTACTGCTTATAGCTTTATCTATGGCTGCATTTGTACGGCGTTTCAAAGCTCTTTTCATGGCTTCAGTATGATCTTTCCTCACCTGCAAATGAACCATTCTTCGATCCAGCTGTTTAGAGGTATACTCCATGGAGATTTTTGGTGTTCATTCATCTTAATCGATACTATCTGAAGAACTTTTAGACTTTCTACTTTTCCAGGGTATCCTTGCATACTCCTACTTGCCATATACGGTTCCATCACCATCCAAAGAACAAATATCAGCATTATGTACTTGTATGGAATCAGGAACACACTAACAAAGGTAAAAGTGCAAGAAATGCTTTATCTAGCACCTTCCCTAGTTCTTTACTCTGACTTGCTGTGGGTGAAGACCGTATTCTGAAGCCATCTGAGATATGGCCTTGTCTCCTTTCGCAGCTTCAAATGCCACTTTTGCTTCGAATTGAGATGTGTACTTTCTCTTCCTTCCCGTTTTCTCATGCCCTTTTCAAGATGGGTATTATCACCTGCCCAGTTTTTGGGGACTTCAACCTCAAGGGAAAAATGCGATCAACCTTTTATCGAACCTGCTAATAAACCTCTTATAAAGTATCGACCGAGGAGGACGTAAACCGTCAGAGTGGGAAGTGCGGTTATTATAGCACCCGCCATCTGTACATTCCATTCTATAACCTGGCTTCCTGCGAGATTGACAAGAGCAACCGTTATGGGTTGTTTGGCAGGATTACTGGTTACCGTCACCGCAAACAGGAATTCATTCCAGATGTTGGTGAACTGCCATATCACCACGACCACGAAAGCTGGTATGGAGAGAGGTAAAAGAATTCTCGCATAGGTACCAAAAAACCCTGCACCATCTATTTGTGAAGCTTCCACGAGTTCGTCGGGTACTTCGGAATAATAATTCCTGAATATCAACGAAGTTATGGGTATACCGTACACCACGTGTACCAGTATCAAGCCGGGTATGGTACCGTACAAATTGATCTTCTGAAGGAACCTTATCAATGGAAACAAAACGCTCTGGTACGGAATGAACATACCAAACAGGATGATGGTGAATATGAGATTCGCTCCTTTGAATCTCACCTTCGAGAAAACATAGCCGTTGATGGACCCAAGGAAAGAAGAAATTATGGTAGCTGGTATGGTGAGATAAAAGCTGTTCTTCAGATTGGGGCCGAGTTTCTTAAAGGCTTTCACCAAACCTTCTAAGGAAGGCTGCTTTGGTAGTTTCCACATGTCCGATATTCCTATTTCTTTCAAGGGTTTGAAACTGGTTGCCACGAGCACGTATATGGGAGTGAGAAAAAACATAGCGAAGATAAACAGCAGGATGTAGGAAACAATTGTGCTGCCTTTCTTCATTCCATCACGACTCCTTCCTCAACGAGCCTATCAGATAGGGAACGATGACAACTGCCACCATGACCAGCATAACGATGGCTATGGCCGATCCCATTGCATAGCGGTTGCTCCTGAACGTGAGTTCGAACATGTATATGGCCGGGACATCCGTTACAAAGTTGGGCCCACTTCCCGTCATCGAGAATACCAGGTCGAAGATCTTCAGGGATATGTGTCCCAGGATTATCATGGCGCTCAGCGTGATCGGCTTCAAGAGGGGCATCTTAACCTTCCAGAATATTTGAAAATCCGTTGCACCATCCACCTTCGCAGCTTCTATAAGACTCGATGGTATGCCCCTGAGCCCGGCCAGATACATGGCCATCGTGTATCCCGATAGTTGCCACACTGCAGCTATGATAACCGGCAGCAGGGCAACGTTGAACCGACCAAAATGTTGCGTACTGGTGTACCAACCCCACATCAACTTATCCAATCCCAGCTTGTGGAGCAGGAGATTGACTCCCTGAGGATCCATGGGTAACGTTCCCGGGGCAAATATCCAGCTCCACACCGTTCCGGTTACCACGAAGGAAAGCGCCATGGGAAAAAGGAAGATATTCTGGAAGATTCTTGAACCCTTCAATCCTCTATCTATCAAGGCTGCAAGCAGGAGTCCAAGGAGTATGGCACCGGCAAGGAAAAAGAGAGTGAAGAACAACGTATTCCATAGATCCGTCTGAAATCTGAAATCTCTGAACAGTCGTATGTAGTTTCTGAAACCGACGAATTTATAAACACCTCTGAGAAGGGCGGTGAAACTGTTCCAGTTGGAAAATGAAACTCTCACAGTCCAGGCTATGAAACCATACACAAATATGGCTATTGCGATTATCGAAGGAGCCAGTACAAGGATGCCTATCGAGACGTTGTGCTTTAAAGCTCGCATCGATTTACCCCCTTGAAAGGCCAGGGTGGGTTCACCACCCTGGCCCGGTTTGTCAATCGGTTAGGTAACCATTATCTTCAGCGATGTAAAGAATTTCCTGGAAGGTTCTCTCAACGTTCCTGGTGCTCACAAAGGTGTTTATGGCGTCCATCAAAGCGGTGGCGAAACTTTCCGGTGCCGCTGAACCGTGTATGATGGATGGACAGAGGGCTTTCGTAGCGAAATCGTTCATGGACCATGTCAGATATGGATCGTATTTGGATTTGTCAGCATCCAGTCTGGCGGGGATCGATCCCTTTATGGGGTTGAAAACATCCTGTGCTTCGACGGAAGCTATCAACTTCAGCCACTTTATTGCATTTTCTCTATGAGGTGCACCTTTGGGGAGTCCGAAAGTATCGGAAACAACCATGAACGCGTTCTGCGTACCCGGCAAAGCAAACCATCCAAATTCTTTACCGGGAGTCCATCCAAGTGTTTTGAGATAACCTTCTGCCCAGTCACCCATCATGTTACAGAAGGCCTTTCCTTCGAACACGAGCCGTGTCGCATCCTGCCAGGTCATCGCGGCGTGATCGTTGTTTATGAATTCGAGAAGTTCCTTCATGATTTCCAGTGCTTTCTCTATGGCAGGATCGTTGAAGGATGCCTCTCCCTTCCAGAGAGCATTGTACTTGTCAGGTCCCAGCTCTGCGAGCATAATGCTTTCAAACAGGTGCAGAGAAGTCCACTTGTTCTTATCTCCCAGGGCGAGACCGACGTAACCTTTCTCTTTGGCCTTCTTGAGATAGTAAATGAATTCCGTCCATGTGATGGGCTCACGGGTCATGCCTATTTCCTCGGCTATTTTCTTGTTGTAGAACACCACGTTCGCTCTGTGAACGTTCACGGGTATCGAGTAAACTTCTCCATTGTAACTGCATATATCCAGTATGGCTTTCGGGAATTTGTCGAGAACTCCCATTTCTTTGAGTATCCATGTTATGGGCTCCATCATGTTGGTCACAACGTAGGTATCGATGAGTTCCATACCGGCGTGTACCTGGAAAGAATCGGGAGGATTACCACCAAGCATCCTTGTCTTGAGCACCGCCTTCGCGTTGGTTCCGGCTCCTCCAGCCACAGCAGCGTTGATTATTTCAACATCGGGATAGTACTTGTGGAAAAGATCGAACAATGCCAACAACCCTTCTTCCTCTCCTCCACCGGTCCACCAGCTGAAGATCTCGAGTTTGTTCTCACCGGCGAAAATGAAAACAGCAAATAAAACACATACAACGACCATCAACCTTTTCACGCCACCCACCTCCTCATCGGGAATTCACAACAATGTATGGAAAGGGAAGATCATCAGATGTAGCGGCAGAATTCATTTACCAAGGAAAACCGCTGCTCCTTCCGCGAAAAAATCGAATCGAACTTTCGATTTCATGTGTCAACGTGAACAGAGCTCTTACCACATTGATAAGTAAAGATTACTTACTAATTAAACCACTGTTATTATACATTTCGTTCCGGAAATACCCCAAACCCGGTGATCGGTTTTTTCCAGGAAATAATCTGAAATAATCGCTATGACGTACGATTGTTGCGAGAATGCTCAGTATATCTTTGATTTTTTCCATATAGCTCGCGCGTTCTTCACATCGGTGTATACCTCACGTGCGCTTTCTGTGAACCATCGTATGACTGAGGGATATACCGAAAAGCTTCAAGATGAAACTCACCTCTCTGGTGGAGAAACGCGTTGAAAGCTCTTCTATGGTTCTGGAAAGTTTTGGTGAACAACTCTGACCATACGTTATGTTCAGCCTTTCAAGCAGTGGGGCAACAGTTTTGGTGGGTCTTCCCTTCGGTGCCAGGACCCGATAGCTGAATTCCACCTGTCCGTTCATCGTTTTGAGCTTTCTCCGTTTCGTCCTGAGGACAACGTGTGGGGGGTCTCTGTACTCTTCAAGAATGTGATCTTCGGCAACCTTCAGGAATTGACGTAGGCATTCTTCTTTCAACGTCCAGAAGGCGTCCAGCGGATCCTGCACCAGGTGTTCCCTTGAAACTTCCAAAGTGATGATGACCTTCACCTTACCGTCCTCCATCTTCGCTTCAACCGGCTTCCTCCCCATATATATTCATAGGCGCTCAAGATTGTGAATAATTGAACGTTTTTGTCCGACCTCTACACTTGAGGAGTACACGCCACAGAATTTGTTCGTATTTTACCACATAGTTCAAACATTTATACAAATTCTAATTTAAGGAATAAACAAAATCATTTTCTAGGATAAAGAAATATCCAATTGTAATGAAATAAACGTTCAGATTTTTGAAAAACTTCGATGGAACAAATGACGTTGTTTTTCGGGGTGGAATCACATGCTTGTAATATACGTGATTATCTTGACAATGTGATACGCGGTGTTATAATATCAGTGAGGTTGTGATGATCTTGTTAATATTTGTGCATTGGTGCTAAAAAGGAGGCATAAGGATTGTATTTTTGTGTACATTATCGGGGTGTACAGATGGAATCTTCAGATTTGACCACATTCTACTGCAAGCTCCCGCATTCCTGCTTTCTTTTTCACAATCGTTAAAGAACCCAGGGTGGAGAATCAGCTTTTCTCTCTTTCACAGCGATTCGTTCACCAGTATGATTTTTTAAAAAGGAGGGACGTTTTGTGAAGAGTTTGTTGGGCAAGCTTTCGGCGGGGTTGCTTCCGGTGGTGGTGCTGACGGCGATTCTTGTTGCGGTCACCTTTTGGAAACTGGGCGACCTGGATTCCAGCGTGGCCAACGCTTTTCAGCTGAACAAGCTATTTGCCAGAATCCAATCGCTGAACCTGCAGACTTATCGAGCTCTCTCTGAAGGCGATCATGAGACCTTTCAAAACCTCAAAGGAGAATACGAAGCTTCACTTGAAGCTTTCAAGGGATATATCAAAAACTTATCTCAAAACGAACAAAAGCTTCTGCAGGAGTACATTGGCGCTCTGGAAAATGCCCTTTCCATGCTCTCGGAGAGTGCAGGCATGAACGTTGGGATCTTCCTCGATCTGAACGCTGGAGCACAGAAAGTACTGGACGAGATCAACTCGGCCCAGCTGAAACACTTCAAGGATGCGAGATCGTTGATCTCGATACTGGCAGCGGCCTCGATCGCGGTGCTTGTCGTGGTACTTATCTGGTTACCGCGAAGCATAGCGATACCCATAAAGAAAATAGGAACCTTGATCCAGAATCTGTCCGATGGAAAACTCAACATCGAGATAGAGAAAATAAAAAGCAAAGACGAGGTAGGTCAGATGGCACAAGCCATGGAAAGATTACGCCGGCGACTTCAGGAGATCATAAACGGCATTCAACGTTCTTCTGAAGTCACCAGTTCATCGTCTCAGCAACTTTCCGCTACCGTTCAGCAACTTTCAGCTTCTCTGAACACCGTTGCCGGTAACATGGGCAAACTCCAGCAAGCTACAACCGACAATGCCGCTACCATGGAGGAAATAACCGCCAGCATAGAGGAATTCTCCGCTACCGCGGATAGCAACGCCCAGAATGCTCAGAAAATGCTGGAGAAAAGCGAAGCGATAACTAAAGAGCTGGAACAAACAACCGAAACCATAAAGCAGAGCAGAGAAAAAACTCAACAGGCTGAAGAAATAAACAGGAAGACACAGGAAAGTTTGAAAAAACTTGAGGAACTTGCAGCAAACATAACCAGCATAACCGAGACGATAAGTTCCATCGCCGAACAAACCAATCTGCTGGCTCTGAATGCTGCCATAGAGGCCGCAAGGGCTGGGGAAAGTGGAAAGGGCTTCGCTGTGGTGGCGGATGAGATAAGGAAACTGGCAGAAGAG
>JAGGZV010000058.1 GCA_021161835.1 Thermotogae bacterium
TATAATTGCCAGGAATGACTTCGGATGGGAGGCAGCGTTGTATGAAAGAAAAAGTCCTGGAAGAACTCAGGATATTTGAAGGTAAGGTCATAGGTGTGCGCAAATATCGCGTGGAACTTCCCAATGGTGTTGAAAGTACGCGCGAAGTTGTGAGACATCCGGGTGCTGCAGCCGTTCTCCCTTATACAAATGGTAAGGTTTTCCTCGTGCGACAGTATCGTTTTCCCATAGACGAGGAACTACTGGAGGCTCCCGCTGGAAAACTGGATGTTGTGGGTGAAGCACCTGAGGAATGTGCCAGGAGAGAGCTGGAAGAGGAAACGGGCTTCAAAGCGAACACTTTCATGTATCTGGGCTACATCTACACAACACCGGGGTTTTCCGACGAGATCATACATCTGTACCTTGCTACTGGGCTCGAGGAGAAAAAGTCCCAGAATCTCGATGAGGATGAGATCATAGATGTGGTGGAAATGGATTGGGAGGAATTCTACAGAGCGTGCCTTGAAGGAAAAATCGTTGATTCCAAAACCATTGCACTCGCATTGAGAGCTTCAAAGATCATTGGAACTTTGCACTCTGATCAATAGATTCCACATCACTTCGATCCCAATGTTCACCGCTTCATCCGGTGGAAGAAAATATGGACTGTGTAAGCCATATCTTTCCTTTCCCTTTCTTGCTCCCAGCCAAAACATCAGGGAAGGATATTGTTGGGAAAAGAAACCGAAATCTTCTCCAGTGTATTTCATTTCACATTCCACGAAGGGTAGGTTCAAGACACTGGCAATGTTCTTCAAATTTTCGAAAAGGCTTTCTTCCACTATAACTGGTGGATACATGGAACCAGTTGATATACTGAATTTGAGATCTTTACGCACGGCGACTTCGTGCCCGACGTTTTCTATATGTTTCAATAGCTCCTCGTTTCTTTCCCAGCTTTCGCTGCGTACGCTACCCATCAATCTACACTCGTCTGCTACAACGTTCCTTGCTTTGCCACCCTCTATCATACCGAATCTGAGGAGTGCATCCATCGGCATACTCTCATAAATCTTCTTAAGAAATTCTGCACATCCTTCTATGGCATCTCTTCCCATGTGATGCATGGAAATGTGTACTGCTCTCCCTTTGAAGCAACAATCCACTTCGAAAGCGGAGGCAAACAGCACACCTTTGCGTGTGGCTAATGTGCCCAGTGGATATTCATCTGTAACATGCAGGGCGAATGCTGCGGATATCTTCAAACTCTCCAATTCCTTTAAACACTCTCGTGCGCCCCCGCCAGTTTCCTCGGCAGGTTGAAAAAGGAAAAGAATATTAACCGGTGGCTTTTCCTTACCACATCTTTTCGCCAGCCCGTACAGAATGGCCATGTGTACATCATGCCCACAGGCATGCATGTGATCATTTCTGGATCTGAAAGTACAGTTCGTTTTTTCTTCTATGGGCAACGCATCCATATCAGCTCTGAAAAGCAGAAAAGGTTTCCCATCGTGAGGTGCGTATACACCCAGCACGCCTGTTGAAGCGATGGTACGACATGGAATGTTCAGTTCTTCCATGGCTTTCATAAGAATTTGCTGTGTTTCGTGTTCTTCATGCGAGGGTTCTGGATGACGGTGCAGAATATGCCGAAGGTCTATTGGATTCACAGGATCACACTCCTGAAGAGATCATCCAGCGTTTCCCTTCTTCTTATTAGCTGATCCCTTTTTCCAGATATCAATACTTCGGCAGCTCTCAACGTGGAGTTGTAGTTGTTGGACATGGAATATCCGTAGGCACCTGCACCCTCGACAATGAGGTAACTTCCAACCCTGGGTAGCTTCATTTTTCTTTCGCGTGCGATCATATCTCCTGTTTCACAGAGTGGTCCCACTACATCCACCATCGTTTCTTCATCGGTCGCGTTCGGTATCTCTATCTCATGATATGCATTGTACAAAGCAGGACGTATTAGCTGGTTCATTCCACCATCTGTGACGACGAACACCTTGGTCATTGTTCTTTTAACTTGAATGACTTTCAGTATCAGATATCCGGCTTCTCCCACTATGTATCTACCCAATTCCAGAATTATCCTGCCTTTGAATTTCTTCAATATCGGTATGGCTTTCTTTTTGTAATCTTCGATATCCAGACCTTTCCCTTTATACGCTATCCCCCACCCACCACCTATGTTGAGATATTCCAGAGAATAGCGATCGCAAAGTTCCAGAGCTCGTGAATAAGCTTCAACAAACACCTTTACATCGATTATTTGCGAACCCACGTGAATGTGAACACCTTTCACTGTTCTTCCAAACTTTTTCATGAATTTCTCGAGTTGATCTTCATCCACACCAAACTTATGCATCTTCATACCTGTGGAAATATGTGGATGTGTTTTGGGATCTATGTCGGGATTGACCCTGACCAGGAAAATGATAGAAGCACATCTGGGAAGTCTCTCATTCCAGAGCTCCATTTCTTCAAAGGAATCAACGTTTACATAGCGAATGCCATGTTCAATGAAATACTCCATGTCTTCGCGTGTTTTCCCATTTCCATTCCATACCAGCATTTCTGGCGGTATACCCGCGAGCTCACATGCGCGGAATTCTCCTCTGGTCACCACATCGGCACCAAAACCATGGCTGTGGACAAGTTTCAAAATGTTAGGGTTATTGTTCGCTTTAACGGCGAACGTAGGAAGGAAGTCGAAGTCTGCGAACAATTCCAAAACTTTACGGCATCGTTCTGCGATTTTTTCGGCATCGTAAACATACAGAGGTGTACCGTATCTTTCAGCCAGTTCTACAAATCTATCGCTTTTCACGGTTCTCACCTATTCTTCAGTTTCGAATATCGACGTGAGCATCCTACCTTCGATTTCCTTTTTGACATTTTCAATGAATGCATCCAGTTTGATTTGACCCAGGTCTTTTCCGCTGCGCAGTCTCAAAGCCACCGTGCCATGTTCCATTTCTCTATCACCCAATATCAACATGTAGGGTATTTTCATCATCTGAGCTTCACGTACTTTGTAGCTTGTGGTATGACTTCGTGTATCCACATCCACCCTCAAGTTTGCCTCTTCAAGTTTTACCTTGATTTTTTGGGCATATTCATTGTGTCTATCCGCTATGGGTATTATCATAACTTGAACCGGCGCCAGCCATGTGGGGAAAGCTCCCGCGAAGTGCTCTATGAGGATACCAAGGAATCTTTCCAGCGATCCGTATATGGCTCTGTGTATCATGACAGGACGATGTTCTACATTGTCAGGTCCCATATATTTCAAGTCGAAACGTTCGGGCATCATGAAATCCAGCTGTATGGTGGCACATTGCCATGGTCTTCCCAGAGAATCTTCTATATGATAATCGATCTTTGGTCCGTAGAAAGCTCCTTCACCTTCGTTTATTACATAATCTATATCCATGGAATCGAGCACACGCTTTAAAGCATTTATCGCCTTTTCCCATGTTTCTTCACTGCCCATGTGATCTTCAGGCATGGTGCTCAGTTCCACATGATATTTGAAACCGAAGGTTCTGTATATCTTGTCGGTGAGCTGTGCCACTCCTCTCACTTCGTCTTCTATCTGTTCTTCAGTACAGAATATGTGTGCATCATCCTGTGTGAATCCCCTTACCCTGAAAAGACCGTGAAGCACACCACTACGCTCGTATCTGTGCACACGCCCCAATTCGCACATTCTCAAAGGTAGATCTCTATAACTCACTGGCATGCTCTTGTATATGATTATGTGACCAGGGCAGTTCATTGGTTTGACAGCATAAACCTGCTCGTCTTTTTCTGTGAAGTACATGTTTTCCTTGAAATGATCCCAGTGCCCGGATTGACGCCACAACCTCTCGTGCATTATGAGTGGTGTCATTATCTCCTCGTACCCCGCTTCCCTGTGCAATCCACGCCAGAATTCTATGAGTTCGTTTATAACCACCATACCTTTCGGATGGAAAAAAGGCAAACCCGGCGCAACATCAGGATGCAACGTGAAAAGACCAAGTTGTGGGCCAAGTCTTCGATGATCTCTTCTCTTCGATTCTTCTATGAATTTAAGATATTCTTCAAGATCAATTTTCTTTGCGAAGGCGGTTCCATATATCCTTTGCAGCATGGGTCTATTCTCATCACCGCGCCAGTAGGCACCCGACACAGAAAGAAGTTTGAAATACTTTATTCTTCCTGTACTTGGCAGATGTGGTCCTTTGCATAGATCCACGAATTCTCCTTGTTTGTAAAAGCTCACCTTTTCATCGGTGATTTCTTCTATTAGTTCAACCTTGTAAGGTTGATTGGCTTCTTTCATCATCTCCAAAGCCTCTTCTTTGCTGAGTTCAAATCGTTCTATCTTCAAATCTTCTTCTATTATCTTTTTCATCTCTTTTTCTATCTTCTCGAGATCTTCTTCCGAGAGACGAACCCCTTCTATATCGAAATCATAATAGAACCCCTTTTCTATCGTGGGACCTATTCCCAGTTTCACCCTTTCCTTGCCGTATATGCGCATCACCGCTTGGGCCATGATGTGCGCCATGGTATGTCTGTAGAATTCAGGCGCATCTTCATCTTTGTCCAGCACCAGTTTCAGTGTAACTTCCTCCGTATCTATTGGCCTGGTCAGATCCCATAGTTCTCCATTAACCACGGCACCTATGGCTCTTTTGGCCAGACTTTCGGATATTTCACGTGCTATTTGTTCGGGTGTTGAACCATCCTTGACCTCGATCATCGAACCGTCGGGTAGTTTCACTTTCACTTTAAATCACCCCTTGATCAGCGAGTTTACGAAATCGGTCATCCTTTCCATTGTTCGAAGAGCTTTTTCTTTCGTTTCTTCCATCACTTTGATGTACACTTTCAGCTTGGGTTCCGTACCGGATGGTCGGAAATATACCCTGCCGTTACTGAAGCTGAGCATGTAGGTTTCATTCTTTGGAATGTTCCCCACACCTCTGGCATAATCCACAGCTTTTTCCACCAATACATCACGGATTTTTTCGATGTCTTTCGTCTTTATGTTTTCGTACACCTTCACCGCTTCATCTACAGAGGAGAACCTGTAATTCAGGAGTTTTTCCATGAAGTATCCGTATTTTCTGTAGAGTTCTTCAAGCTGTTCAAGAGGATCGTACATGCCCGTGGCCAAGGCTATCAACGCTGATCCTATAACCCCATCTTTATCTTTGACGAAATCTCCTGCGAGATAACCACAACTTTCCTCGAAGGCAAAGAGAAATCCATTATTACCCTTCGCTTCTTCTCGTGTTATGAGATCCCCAATGTATTTAAACCCTGTTGGTGTTTCAAATACTCTTACTTTTTTCTCTTCACATATCGGATCGACCATGTCGGTGGACACGATCGTTCTCACAAGATATGGTCTCTCTGTTTCGTCAGTTTGCTTCATGTTGTTCAAAATAAAGTGTGTCAGAATTACACCAACTTGATTTCCCGACAATCTAAAGAACTCTTCACCCTTTTTCGCCACCAATCCTACCCTATCGCAGTCCGGATCGGTGGCTATTCCATAATCTATATCTTTTTCAAGCATCACCGATTTAAGCATTTCAAGTGCTTCATCGTCTTCTGGATTGGGTGTTCTGGTGGTTGGAAAATTTCCGTCCATGCACGTTTGTTGTTGTACCTTTACCACCTCTACTCCAAGATTTTTCAGGACTTCGTCCACGAATCCCAGTCCCGTGCCGTGCAGTGGACTGTACACCATGCGAAGACTGGGAAGACGATATCGGGATAGCATGTTCATGATGTCTTCCATATAATCCTTGAAAATAGTGTTCTGAACAACGGGAAGTTTTTCCAGAATCCTGGGCGGATCCTTTTCATTTACCATGGATATGTAAGTTTTAAGTTCTTCCGCCATATCTGGAAGTATCTGGACACCATCGGCTCTGTAGACTTTGTATCCGTTGTATTCCGGGGGATTGTGACTGGCGGTTATAACCACTCCTAGATCCACATCCAGTTTCCGTACAGCGTAGGATAACAGCGGTGTAGGAACAGGACGTTCGAACGTTTCTGCTTTCACACCTTCTTCCAGAAACGTGGAGACGACCAGTTGTGCGAACCAACTGGATTTGTTCCTGGTGTCGTAGGCTACCAATGCATGTGACTTCCCTCTATCTTTCATCCAGCGCGCAATTCCTCTGGTGACTCTCGTAACCAGTTCATCATCAAACTCGCCAGGAATCATCCTGCCACGTATACCACCTGTTCCAAAAAGAATCATCTTCGTATCACCTCATTAGCTTATATTAACACGTCTTTCAAATATAAAAGCGATCCCGCCTGGTGCGGGATCGACATATGGTGCCGGGGATCGGAGTCGAACCGACACGGGGAAATCTCCCCAGCGGATTTTAAGTCCGCTGCGTCTGCCTATTCCGCCACCCCGGCTCGTTTACGATTTTACCATTATAAGGAGAGGTTTTCAACCGATGTAGCATCTTGATTTTCCATTGACAATATTCGCAATTTCTTATATACTTATCATCGAAAAACGTGAAACATTCGAGGTGATACCAATGAAATTGACGGAACTTTCTGGTGTCTTGAAGATACTTGGCCATCCTTTAAGATTGAAGGTACTCCTCCTTCTCAAAGAAAACAGAGAGATGTGTGTCTGTGAGTTGCTACCAATGCTTGATGTAACTCAACCTAACCTATCACAGCATCTTTCTCTTATGAGA
>JAGGZV010000042.1 GCA_021161835.1 Thermotogae bacterium
AATTGAGGCAAATTGTGGAAGAGATGAAGTTGGAGAAACTGAACATAGTTCTGGACGTTCAGGATGAAAAGCGTTTAAAGGAACATGATTTTCCTGTTGATGAGAAACATAAGTTCTATCTTCCCAAACCCTGGGAGGATGAAAAATGGATACGGGAAACGCAGGAACTCGCCGAGGAATTGGGCATACATGTGAACACCGAAACGGCAAGGGTTCTTCTGAACCGTCTTGGTCAGAACAAGGAGCTTATTTATGCCGAATTGTATAAGCTCTCTGTGGAGAAAACAGGTGAAATATGTGAAGAAGATATTTTCGAGCTCACTCCTGTTTTGAAACCGGAAGGGCTGGAAAATTTTCTGGAGATGGTTGCTAAACGTTCACGACAGGCGATCGAGGTGTTGAAGGAAATCCTGGCATCAGTTGAAGTGTCGTTGGTCATATCCGGACTTTATAGTATGTTCAGAGACCTGTTGACCCTGAAATTGCACTTTCCACAGGGAGAAAAGGTGAACTGGAAGATTGTGAAGAAACTGTCCACGGATTTGAAAATGTCAACCGGTAAGGTTGCGAAGTTTCTCGGTTTCAAGTTCAAGGGTTCATCTTCGGCGGTGAACATCCTCGATCTATGGGAGGTCAAAGAAATCGAAAGAGCGCTGGTAGAATTGCAGAAATTGGAGCAGGGTATAAAAGACGGATTGCTGGAGCCGTATGTTGCTTTTCATATTTTCATGCGAGAGTTCGTGTGTAAAGGTGATTGAAATCGTTTTGGTCTGGGGGTGAGCGTGATGAAAAGGTATTTGATACTCGTGGTGTTGATGTTAACATGTTCCTTCTTTGGTGTTTCGAAAGTCTTGAGTGGAGGAGGGATGCTGATATATAGCTCCCCGCAGATGAGTTTCAGCGACATAGCGAAGGCTCTGGGCGTGACTGAGCTTTCAACCCCCACCTATCATCTGGGAGGAGGCGGATATGTGGCTGTTTCAACGGATTTTCCGATGTTTTATATGGTTGTAGGTGGGGAAGGATTCCTCAATGCGGGTATGGAGACAAATCAGCTGGTCGTGGCAGGCGTTGGAGGAATCGGAAGTCTGGGAATCATGTTTAAGTTCGGCAATCTTGGTTTGATAGGCACTGCAGGTGTGGGCGCGGCCTTCTTCGAAATCAAACAAAATCTCGACGGTCTTCCCATACTGGACGCCCAGAAGAGCGGTTTCATCTATGGAATAGGCGCAGAGCTTTTCTTCAACATAACGGATCAAATTCAGGCGGGTGTGGGCATGCGCGGATACGGATGGATAAACGCTGGCGGTTGGACCACGCCTTTTGGAGAGGAAGTCGAAGTATTGAGTGAATGTGATCCAATGGAAGGGCTGTCCAACAATTACTATATCGTTTTGAGATTTGGTGACTTTCGGTGAGAAAAAACGATCGTGGAAGGTGAGAAAGAAGATGATAATCAGAGCATTCCCTGTTTTCTCCCCCCGACCGTGGGGGGATTTTTACCTCAACGAACTTTTCAAGGTGGGTGCAGAAGAACCGATAGGTGAAGTCTGGTTGTTGTCTGATGTGTCGCATCTTAGATCGTCCTTCAGATCTCTGGACGGTGGGGAAATCACCAGTAAAGAATTGGTGAAAACAACAGGATTAAAGTTACCCCGATTTCCCCTGTTGATAAAGCTCATTTCCACCACCGATTGGCTTTCAGTGCAGGTTCATCCAGACGACGATGTGGCGCGTTCTCTAGAAGGTGAACCTTGGGGCAAGAACGAAGGCTGGTTGTTTTTGAGTGATGGGGAAGTATCGCTTGGAACCGTGGAATCCGAAGAGTTGGAGAGATCCATACAGGAGAATAGGATCGAGAGTGTATTACAAACTGTACATGTACACAAGCATGACTTCCTCTATCTCCCCGCTGGTGTACTTCACGCTCTTGGTCCAAACACCAGACTCATAGAGATACAGCAAACATCGGATCTGACATATCGAATATACGATTGGGGCAGGGGAAGAGAACTCCATATCGATAAGGCTCTAAAGGCTGTTAAAAAGGTGGAAACGCATCCCGTGCCGTTTAATGGACGTGTTGAAACTCCCTATTTCGCTGTGGAGGAGCTTCAGTATGGAGAAGTGAAGGGATTCGCCGTCTTGATCATGGAAGACTTTTCAACGTACATCGTGCCTACAGATGAAAGTTTCCAGGTAAAGGAAAAATGCCTGGTTGTACGACTCGGGAAATGGTGGTACAGCAACTTCGAAGCTATCGAGGAGGCAGAGAAAGGTGGGTAAAACTAAAGCGTGGGCCATAACGGTGCTGGTAATACTGGGAAGTGTGACGCTGATCCTTGCCCCCTTTTCACTGATGAGGATGAAGGTGGATGTATCCACCAGAAGTTTGCTACCGGAAAAAACACATGCTGTCGAAGCTCTTAACAGAATGGAGAGAGTTTTCGGAAGCGAGAACACTATTCTTGTGATCATGAAATCACGTGTAGGGAATGTTCTGACCAGCGTTGAAGCTCTATCTGAACTCAGAAGATTGATAGGAATTTTCAAAAAATTGAAGGGAGTTATCAGGGTGGAATCTATCTTCGATGCTGCCAGGTTGAAGATGAAGGGGTTGCGCTTGCAGGAAGAGAAATATCTTGATTCTCCCGATCCTATGGAGCTTCTGGAAGACGGCTTCTATGTTGGAAACCTTGTGAACGAAACCGGTGATGTGCTGGCCGTTAACATCACGGTGGATCCAACCCATTCTACTGAGATCGTCCGGAAATTGAAGAGTGTGGAAAGCACATTGTTTGAAATACACTTGATAGGTGATCCGGTGGTAGAGACAGAGATAGCCTCATCGGTTTGGTTGATAGCCATCATCTACCCCCCGATCCTCTTTGGATTGATATGGTTCCTGTATTTCCTCAGATTGGGCAATGTGGGCGCTGCTGCGATACCGCCCATTCTTTCCATAACGGCAACGATCTGGGTGTACGAAATTGCGGCGATGCTGGGAATACCACTCAATGTTCTTACTGCAACGGTCGGAGCGTTCATAATAGTGGTGAGCTCCACGTACGGTCTTCACTTCATAGACAGGTACATGGAGCATAGAAAAGAACATGATTTTATGGAATCCATAAAGTTGACACTCAAAGAGGAAAGCAGGCCAATATTTTTATCCGCTTTGACAACGGCTGTGGCTTTTCTATCTTTTCTCTTCACACCCCTGAAAGCATTCAAATGCCTTGGAATGCTTGTAGCACTTGGTGTCATGGTGAGTTGTTTCATGACGCTGGTGGTCATACCAGCGTTGGGAGCTCTCTTCAACATCCACAGGAGAGGACATCATGTTGTAAAGATAAGGGCTTCTGCGATAAAATGGCGATGGCGTAAGTGGGCTTTTATAGCTATAATGGTGATGGTCGCTTTTTCTCCTCTCCTTTTGAAGGATCTTCAGGTAAATTCCGATGATTTCGCGTATTTCAAAAAGGATTCGGAGCTGAGAAGATCCCTTGATGTAATGTTGGAACATTTCGGATGGGTAACCCCCATATACTTTGTGATTGAAAAGGACAAACCCTTCACAGTTTCCGATCAGCGGAGATTGCTGGAATTGATAGAAAAGTTCGAGAAAATAGACGGTGTAGCCGGAACGGTGAGTGCACTGGATTTCTACAGAAATTACGGAGTTCCTTTGCCGATGATCAGCGTGTTCGCACGTATGAACAGGGGTTTGTCTTACTTCGTAAAGGGTAATACCCTTCGTATCATGCTGAAAACACGTATTCATGATGCACAGGGTGTGGAAACACTGGCCAAAAAATTAAAACAGCTTGTGCCAGAAGATTTCACTTATAGATGGTACATAGCCAGTCCCGTACTCATCACCGCTTCGTTGAACAAGGAAGTGGTCCGGAGTCAGGTGATAACTATAGTATTCTCATTGCTCTTCATCTTCCTGCTGCTTCTGGTGATCTTCAGAAGTATCAAACTCAGTTTCATGGCCACCATACCCGTAGGCTTAACGGTGCTCTTCAATCTCATCTTCATGGCTCTAACAAAGATATGGCTTGAAATATCCACATCCATAATAGGTGGCATGCTGACGGGACTCGTGATCGACTATGCGATACATCTGGTGGATGGATGCGTGCGAATGGGGAAAAGTATAGAACACGCCTTTGTGCGCGTGGCTCCTGCCATAGTAAGTAATGCCAGCGGTCTGGCGATGGGTTTTTTAACTCTCGTGTTCGCCCCCATGTTACTGTACGCCAGGATAGGATGTTTGCTGGTTGTGGGCATAAGTTTTGGAGTTTTTGCAACACTGACGTTCATTCCTCTCCTGTTTCGATGGTTTCATCCCACCTTACCCCAGACTTCATGACGTCCGGGTGAAGATATTGTTACCCCATGTGTGATACAAGCTGATTTCGTGTAAAATAAACCCAAACACTCCTCTCACAAGGCGGGAGGTCATGAAGGTGAAAAAGGATTTATTTTCACAATCCAGGATTCTTGCACGTGCATCCGAACATATCCGTGACGTATTCGATCTCTGGGGTTATGAGGAGATTTTTTTACCAGCGGTCGAAGAATACTCGGAACAACTTCGAGATGGGCTAAAAATAACCTACAACAACGCCTTTTATCTGGTGAAACCCGATATAACCTCGCAAATCGTGGTGAATTTGAAAAACGAGGAACCGCGCAGGTTGTGTTACATATCCGAAGTGTTGAAAGATGGGATAAACGGGCGATGGCAGGCAGGTGCTGAATTCATAGGTGGTTCGGATATGCAGATGGTGCTTGAAATTCTCAGCCTGATCATCACTCTGCTGGAACGTTTGGGTATAGAGAATTTCTACATAGACGTGGGATCAATAATGGTGTGGGAGAACGCACTTAAAGATGTGTCTGAATATCGCGAAGAAGTCTTTCTCGCGCTTAAGAGGAGAAACTTTGGTGTAATAGAGGAGCTGGATATCCCGGATCAGAAAAAGGAGGAACTATGGTATCTTTTCAATTTCAGGGGACGGAAAAGCCCCTGTAACAGACTCAACGAGATCGTGGAAAATCTCAACGATGAAAGGGTTTTCATAGACTTTGGAACCATTCGTTTTTATCCATATTATGAAGACATCGTGTTTGAAGTTTACTCTTCGAATGTGGGGCATCCTCTGGGTGGTGGTGGAAGTTACAGAGTTGGAAGCATGAAAGCATGTGGATTTGCGATGAATCTGGAGGTTATAGCTGGACTGGCCCGACTGACCGATGAAGATGGACGCATAATTCTGAAAGGGAAAAGCTGGTCAGCGTACGAACAGGCACGGAAACTCGTCATGGAAAAAAAGAAGGTGAGGGTGATATGAATTGAAAACACGTTTTGTGATACCGGAAGGACGGTTGAAAGATCCCTCAATACGACTGTTGAAAAGACTGGGAGTGAATGTTCCTCTCCCTTCAGGAAGAGAACTGGTAGTGGAAACGGAGGATTACATCTTTTTCTTCGCCAAACCCTTTGATGTTCCTGTTTATGTGGAGCATGGTATAGATCTTGGTATAGCGGGTAGCGATGTGGTTGAGGAAAGAAACTGTGACCTTTTCATTCCACTGGAATTGCCCTTCGGCAGATGCAGGTTGAGCGTGATCATGCCTGGAGATCATGTGGTAAAGGTGGAAGAAATGGATGGATTTCGGATAGCCACGAAATACCCCAACATAGCTTCACGCTACTTTGCCGGGAAAGGTCTCGATGTTGAGATAATGAAACTTCATGGTACGGTGGAGCTAGCACCCAAAACCAGAATAGCCGAAGCACTTGTGGACATAGTTGATACCGGTCGAACACTCAGAGCCAACGGATTGGTGGAAGTGGAGAAAATCATGGGTGTTTCCGCGATGCTGCTGGTGAACAGGATAGCTCAAAAAACCCGTTTTACCATGATAAACGAGCTGGTTATGCGTATGAAGCAGCTCCTGAAGGAGGGAACATCATGACGCTTGAAACGTATGTGGCTAATATATTGAAAGATATAAGGGAAAACGGTGTGGAAGCATTGAAAACATATTCGAAGAAGTTCGATGGTTACGATGGTGAATTGCGGGTCACACGTGAAGAAATGGAGAACGCGTGTAAGGTGGTATCGGATGAATTCAAAAAAACAACCGAGAGAATCATAAAAAGGCTGGAATCTCATCATAAACATCAGCTGGAAAAGGATTTCCTGTATTTGAGTGAGGATGGATCGATTTACGGTATGCTGGTGCGTCCTCTGGAACGCATAGGTATATACGTACCTGGTGGCATGCCGCTTCCCTCCACTTTGATGATGATAGCGATACCGGCGAAAATAGCGGGAGTTAGAGAAATGGTGGTTACAACTCCTCCAAAGGAAGGAAAGGTGGATCCCCACATTCTTTATCTGGCTGTTCGTCTGGGAATAGAGGAAATGTACAAACTCGGTGGTGTGCAGGCTATAGCGGCTATGGCGTTTGGAGTGGGGATGAAAAAGGTTGATAAGATTTTCGGGCCCGGCAACAAATATGTCAACGAGGCGAAGAGGCAGGTTTTTGGTTATGTTGGCATCGACAGCCTTGCGGGACCATCTGAAATATGCGTGGTAGCCGATGAAAGTGCAGTAGAAGAGTATGTTAAGAGGGACCTGGCTTCTCAACGAGAACATGGAGAAGATTCCAGGGCATTTCTTCTGACCACATCCGAGAAACTGGCTCGTTACTGCTCCTCACTGGAAGGAGTGAAGGTGGAAATATACCACAGTATCGAAGAATGTTTGAAGCGTGCCAACGAGATAGCTCCAGAACATCTGGAGTTAATGGTGAGAGATCCGTTGAAGTTTTTGTCACTTGTTCGAAACGCCGGTGCGGTGTATTTAGGACCCTATACCCCCGTTGCCTCAGCGGATTACTTCCTGGGTGTAAATCACGTGCTTCCCACCGGAGGGACAGCACGGTTTTCCTCGGTGTTGAACGTGGGAGATTTTTTGAAGAGGATAAGCGTCGCCATGGTCAGCAAAGAAGAGTTCGAGAAAAACAAGATGCTTGGAATCATCATGGCGGAAATAGAGGGTATGAAAGAACACAGACGTTCACTGGAGGTAAGAGAATGAAGAGAGAAACAGAAGAGGTGAAAATACGTGTGAGTTTAGGAGAACGTGGGAAGATATCGACGGGCGATCCCGTACTCGATCATATGCTCAAGACGCTGTTCTTTTATATGGGAATAAGCGCCGAGGTGGAAGCACAGGGCGACTTGAGGCACCACCTGTGGGAAGATGTTGCCATAGTGATAGGGAAAGAGATATCGAGCAAATACGATAGGAATACCATAGCACGTTTCGGTGAAGCCATAGTTCCCATGGACGACGCACTGGTACTAGTTGCCTTGGACATTTCCCGTGGATATCTCAACTTCGATCTGAGCACCGTCGAGACGGAAGAGGGGTTCTCCATAGCGTTGATTCGTGAGTTCTTTTCAGCACTGTCACGCAGCATCCCTGCCACCATACACGTCAAACAACTGGCTGGATTCAACGCGCATCATGTATGTGAGGCGGCATTCAAAGCTCTTGGTATGGCTCTGAAACGAGCACTGCAACCAAATGCAAGGATAGAAAGTACGAAAGGAGAGGTGTGATTGTTCACCGCGGTCATCGATCTGGGGATAGCGAACCTGTCAAATGTGGTGAAAGCTCTCGATGGCAGGATAGTAACTCACCCCAGAGAACTGAGAAATGCGGGCAAACTGGTTCTGCCAGGTGTTGGCTCTTTTCAAGCGGTTATCAAAAGGATGGAAGAATTCAGAGAGGAAATCCTGCGAGCCATAGAACAGGGGAAACCCTTTCTTGGGATATGCCTGGGAATGCAGTTGTTGTTTGAAACCAGCGAAGAGGGAGAAGGAAGAGGATTGGAAGTGTTGAAAGGCAAAGTCGTGAAATTCAGAGGTGTACGTGTCCCACATATAGGCTGGAACAGGATACATGTGGTACGTTCCAATCCTCTGCTTAAGGGAATAGAGGAAGGAGCCTTTTTCTATTTCGTACATTCTTACTACGTGTGTCCCGAGGAGGAAAATGTGGTGGCCTGTACAACCGAACATGGTGATGGTAACAGAATCGTCTTTACATCAATGGTAGCCGTCGAGAACATGTTCGGTGTCCAGTTTCACCCTGAAAAATCCAGCACCGTAGGGTTGAAACTCCTCGAAAACTTCAGGAGGTTGAAGTCATGAAGATTTATCCCGCTCTGGACATACTGGGTGGCAAAGTGGTGAGATTGTACAAGGGCAAAAGAGACTCATACCGTGTGTATGGGGATCCTCTCGAACTGGCGAAGCGCTTTTCACGGCTGGTTGATAAGATACACGTCGTCGATCTGGATGGGGCTTTCGAAGGCAAACCCAGAAATTTAGCAGTTGTTAAAAAAATAGTGAAAGAAACCGGTCTGCGAGTGCAAATAGGTGGTGGGTTCAGAACGCTGGAAAGTATAAGAAAAGCTTACAGAACAGGTGTGGAAAATGTCATACTGGGTACCAGGGCACTCGATGTCGATTTCATAAAGATCGTGTCGAATGAATTTCCCGGTTTGACGGTAAGCATAGATGTGGTCGATGGTAAAGTGGCAATAAAAGGCTGGAAGGAAACGACTTTTCATCTTCCAGAGGAAATTTTCAATAAACTACGTCCTTTCGTGCACCGCTTCATATACACTCACATAGACAAGGATGGAACTTTGGAAGGCGTGGGTAATGTGAGGAGATTCTGGGAAGATGAGGAATTCATATATGCCGGTGGTGTAAGCTCTTTGAAAGATGTTTTGAAACTCAAAGAGATAGGTTTTTCAGGTGTAGTCGTTGGAAAGGCTATTTACGAGAAGGAAGGATTTCTCGAAGAACTGGTGGAAAACCTGGAGGCTTGAAAAGCATGCTGGCGAAGCGTGTGATAGCTGCACTGGATATAAAAGGTGGCAGGGTCGTCAAAGGTATAAAATTTGAGAACATAAGAGATGCCGGAGATCCTGTGGAACTGGCAAAACGCTATGAAGAAGAAGGTATAGATGAAGTAGTGTTTCTGGACATTACTGCCTCACACGAAAGAAGAAAAATACTTTTCGAGCTTGTCAAAAAAGTGGCAGCAGAGATATACGTTCCTTTCACGGTGGGGGGAGGCATCAGAGAAGTGGATGAGATGGTGGAGATAATAAAAGCGGGTGCAGATAAAGTGTTCGTAAACACCGCAGCTGTTGAAAATCCTCATCTTATTTTGGAAGCTTCGAAAGTGGTTGGAAGCGCGAACCTGGTGGTGGCTATAGACGCCAAATGGAATGGTGCATACTGGGAAGTTTATACACACGGTGGGAAAAACCCCAGGGGTATCGATGCTGTGGAATGGGCTGTGAAGGTGGAGAAACTTGGAGCCGGTGAAATCCTCCTGACTTCCATGGATACCGATGGAACCCAGGGAGGTTATGATCTCAAGTTAACGGCCGAGGTTGTGAAGGTCGTGAACATCCCTGTGATAGCGTCGGGAGGAGCAGGACATCCAGTGCATTTATACGAAGTGTTCAAGGTGGGAGCAGAGGCAGCACTCGCAGCGTCCATTTTTCATTATGGACGTTATACCGTAAAAGAAGTCAAGAAATACTTGAAAAGGAGGGGTGTCAATGTCAGATTATGACATAGATGAAATGCTCGATAAGATCGACTGGGAAAGGTGTGGAGGGCTGGTGCCAGTTGTTGTACAGGAAAGTTCGGGAAAGGTGTTGACGCTCGCCTACATGAACCGGGATGCTTTGAAACACACTTTGAAGACAGGTTACGCGCATTATTACTCCCGTTCCAAGAAAAGAGTGAGGATGAAAGGCGAAGTCAGCGGGAACGTTCAAAGGGTGAAGGAAATCTTTGTGGATTGTGATAACGATGCACTGCTGTTGAAAGTGGATCAAAAGGGTGTGGCCTGTCATACAGGGCACAAAAGCTGTTTTTATAGGAAGCTAGGGGAAGTGGACGAAGCTGAAGGATCCGACGGGTTGGATTACTCCCTGGTTATTCTCAAAGAGCTGGAAGAAATCGTTAGGGACAGGAAGGAACACCCACGCAAAAACTCCTACACCTCGACCCTGTTTGAAAGTGGAAGGGAGAGGATATGCAAGAAAGTTGGTGAGGAAGCCGTGGAAGTTATAGTGGCACGAAATCGCGAGGAACTCGTTCGGGAGGTCGCGGATCTTCTCTATCATCTGATCGTATTACTGGTTCACGACGGTGTTGAACTTTCGGAAGTAATGAAGGAATTGAGAGGGAGGAGAAAATGAGGTTCAATCCGCTGGTTGAAAAGTTCAAATCTTACACCACTGTGAAAGGATCTTACGGAATTTGGCTCAACAAGAACGAGAATCCTTTTGATTTACCCCCAGAGTTCAAATGGAAAGTGCTCAAAGAGCTGGAGAAGATACCTTTCAACCGTTATCCACACATTACCGCAGATCCGCTCAGAGAAAAGCTGGCGGTATTTCTCGGTGTGAACATCGATAACGTGGTGGTCGGTAACGGTAGTGATGATCTCATACCTTACATCATAAAGATCTTCGATGGTGATCACATCGTCATATCCTCTCCTACGTTCGAAATGTACAGTTTTTATGCGGCCCTTGAAGGTATCGAAGTGGTGGATGTACCAATGGATGAGCGATTCAACCTTGGAAACATTGAAGATCATGTGGAAGGAGCAAGGGCTGTTTTCATCTGTTCACCAAACAGTCCAACGGGGAATGTCCACAGCAGGGAGAAGATAATAAGCATTCTCGAGACGGGCGTTCCCGTTGTTCTGGACGAGGCTTACGTTGAATTCTGCGGCTCCTCCAACATGGATTTGCTGCAACGTTTTGATAACCTCATAATCCTTAGAACACTTTCGAAGGCTTTTGGACTGGCGGGAATAAGGGTGGGGTACGCGGTGGCCAGTGAGGAGATCATCAACCGAATACTCAGGATAAAGTCTCCTTTCAGTATGAACGTGTTGTCAATGAAGATCGCTGAAATGATGCTGGAAAACTACGAAATTGTGGAAGACAGGGTGCGATTCATAGTAGCCGAAAGGGAACGATTGTGGAAACGTTTCGCTGACGTGGCTTTTCCCAGTGAAGCCAATTTTCTTCTATTCAGAGCTGATGCCTATGAGTTTCTTTTGAACAGAGGAATCGTTGTTCGTCAGCTTTCAGGACGACTCAA
Source organism: Thermotogae bacterium (assembly GCA_021161835.1). Classification (GTDB taxonomy): domain Bacteria; phylum Thermotogota; class Thermotogae; order UBA12178; family UBA12178; genus JAGGZV01. The sequence continues at coordinate 11,237 of JAGGZV010000042.1, forward strand.
GGGTATGATAAGGGTGACAATCGGGAGCAAGGAGGAGAACGATGAGTTCATTCGCGCTTTCGAAGAATATCTGGATGGTATTCGATGTTGATGGAGTTCTGGTAGATCCCAGTGAAAGCTACGATATCACCGTCAAATACACTGTTCTACATTTGATCGGTGGACGAGAAAACCTGCCTCGTGTGGAAGAAAATTCCATACGTGAGCTCAGAAGAAAGGGAAGATTCGGTGACGATTTCGATCTCACCGAGGTGATCGTGAGAGCTCTCATGTCAGGAGAGAGTTTGAGCGATGTGGTTGATTGTTTTCCCAGAGGAGCAGGTGTTGAGTGGGCTAGAAGACGCTGGCCGATGCATGTGGACAGGAATGAATTGATAAGGATTTTCAACACGTTTTATCTTGGAGATCTTTACGACGAAAGATCCTTCGAATTCGAGGGATTGTGGAAAAAAGACAGGGTTGTGGTTGACAAGGACCTGCTCAAAAGAGCTAACGATCGCTATCTCCTTGGAGTCATAACAGGCAGGAATGAGCTCGAATTACGCCTTGCATGTGAACTCATAGGGTTTCATTTTGAACATTACGTAACCAGGGAAATGTACATGAAACCTGATCCCATGTGTCTTAAAGTTCTGGTTAATGGAATGGATGGAATATATGTTGGTGATACGGTGAACGATGAACTCTTGGTAGAGAGATACAACGGTGAGTTTGGAGGAAACTTTGAATTCGTGATGGTAGGACGGGATTTCGAAGACGTCAACGAGTTTCTGAAAAAGGTGCTCGAATGATCCCCGAGTTTTTCATCTTGTACTCCAGAGGAGAATGGTAGCGAACATAGTATAATATTTGTGTGGTCAAAATTATGGAGGTGAATAGATGTTCGATAAATTCACAGAAAAAGCAGCTAAAGCTGTTGTTGTGGCACAGGATGAGGCGAAGGCGATGGGACATCCTTATGTTGGTACCGAGCATTTGTTATTGGGCATTCTCAAGGTCGACGTTGGTCCCACCAGCCAGATACTCAAAGAGATGGGCATAAATTACGAACTTGTGAAAAGTGAGATCATAGCTATGGTGGGGTTGAACAAGGAAAGAACGGCGGGCTCTCCGCAGATGACTCCACGTGCCAAACGTATCCTTGAACTCGCGTACGACGAAGCCAAGTTTCTGAATCATGAAAAGATAAACGTTGAACATCTGTTGCTTGGCATAATACGTGAAGGAGAAGGCATAGCAGCACACCTGTTGAGGAGATTTGGAATAAATCTTTCCCAGCTCAGAAAGAAAATAATCGAGACCATATCCATAGTGGAAGAAGAGGAAGAGCAGGAAATAGAACCCGTAGGCTACTCGCAGAGCTATTTAAGACAATTGGAACCATTTGGGGTCAATTTGACGGCTCTGGCTGCTGAAGGAAAGCTTGATCCTGTCATTGGTAGGGAACAGGAAATCGAGAGGGTAATACAGATACTTTCGAGGAGAAAAAAGAACAATCCCGCCTTAATAGGTGAACCGGGTGTGGGGAAAACGGCCATTGTCGAAGGTCTGGCGCAAAAAATCGTGAGGGGGGATGTGCCGGAAGTCTTGAAAAATAAAATTATATTCTCGTTGGACATCGCTTCACTTGTCGCAGGAACGAAGTACAGGGGAGAGTTCGAAAAGCGTTTGAAAAAACTACTGCAGATAATATCCAAAAACGGTAACATAATCGTCTTTATAGATGAGATGCATACAATCGTGGGTGCGGGGTCTGCTGAAGGTGCGGTGGATGCTGCAAACATATTGAAACCCGCTCTTGCAAGAGGAGAATTCAGGTGTATAGGTGCCACCACACCTGATGAGTATCGAAAATACATAGAGAAGGATGCAGCACTTGAAAGAAGGTTTCAGAAGATTTACGTTTCCGAACCTACCCCTGAGGAAACGCTGGAGATTCTGCGTGGATTGCGTTATAAGTACGAGATACACCATCGTGTGAGGTACACCGATGAAGCTCTTGAAGCCTCTGTGTACCTGTCCCAGAGGTACATAAGTGATCACTTTTTGCCGGATAAAGCGATAGATTTGATAGATGAAGCGGGGTCCAGGGCTCGATTGAAAGTATTGACCGTTCCCGAAAGCATAAGGAAAATCCTTAGAAGTATTGACGATCTTAGAACGAAAAAGGAGCTGGCTGTGGCCAATCAGGATTATGAAACCGCAGCGAAATTGAAGCAGATGGAGGCCGAAAAAGAGAAAGAGTATCAAAGAGAGTATGTGAAATGGCGCAAGCAGGCTGAATCCACCATAGCGGTTGTAGATGTAGAGGATATAGCTGAAGTGGTTTCTGCATGGACCGGTATCCCGTTGAAGAAACTGGAAGAGTCGGAAATGGAGAAGTTGTTGAAACTGGAAAAAGTGTTGCATGAACGTATAGTGGGACAGGATGAAGCTATTCACGCTGTGGCACGTGCCATAAGACGTGCCAGGAGTGGAATAAAGGATCCCAGACGGCCTGTAGGTGTTTTCCTCTTCCTTGGACCCACTGGTGTTGGAAAAACCGAGCTGGCGAAGGTGCTCGCCGAATATCTCTTTGGCGACGAAAAAACTCTTCTCAGGTTCGATATGTCGGAGTACATGGAAAGGTTCTCTGTTTCGAGACTCATCGGTGCTCCCCCAGGTTATGTGGGGTACGAGGAGGGTGGTACACTTACAGAACAGGTACGCAGAAGGCCATTCTCTGTCATTCTCTTCGATGAAATCGAAAAAGCCCATCCTGACGTTTTCAATCTGCTGCTTCAGATAATGGATGATGGCAGGCTTACGGATTCCCAGGGTAGAGTTGTGGATTTCAGAAATACGATAATAATAATGACGAGTAATCTGGGTGGAGAGTTGATAAACAAGAGCAAGAGATCACTGGGGTTTGTCGAAACCGAAGACGAAGAAAGCGATTATGAAGCCATGAAAGAAACGGTGATGTCCGAGGTCAAGAAAACCTTCAGACCGGAATTTCTGAACAGAATAGATGAGATCGTGGTATTCCATGCTCTCACCAGGAAGCATGTGGAGGAGATAATAGACATAGTGTTGAAGGATGTCAGGAAGCGGCTCGAAGCCAAGGGAATGGCTTTAAAACTGACCAAGAGCGCCAAGAACTTCCTGGTGGAGAAGGGTTACAGCCCTGTATATGGGGCGAGGCCATTGAAGAGAGCTATACAGACTTATCTTGAAGATCCACTAGCCGAGGCTATACTGCGTGGAGAGTTCGTTGAAGGAGATACCATCGTGTGCTCTGCAAAGAAAGGAAAGATCAAGTTCCGCAAGGAACGCAAAACCGAACCCAATCTTGTGGCATGAATCCCGGCAATAGCCGGTTAAAAAAACAAAGAAGGAGGATGTGACATGGAGATTCTGAAGGTGAGTTCAAACTCCAATCCCAATAAGGTTGCCGGAGCAATCGCCGGTGCACTGGGGAAAAATTCCATGGTGGAACTTCAGGCCATAGGTGCAGGAGCGGTAAATCAGGCAGTTAAAGCGGTTGTCATAGCCAACAGGTTTCTCGGCGAGCAGGGTAAGAAACTCTTCATGGTTCCTGGCTTCATTGATATCGAGGTGGATGGAAAGGTTAGGACAGGTATGTCCATAAAGGTGTACCTGGATGAGAAGAAATGAGGTTGTTGATCCCAACATTCAGATCGTTGCTGAAGCCTGTAAAGAAGATGAGGAACTGAGAAAGATCGTTCAGGCAATTGCTCGCATGAATCGAGAACAGAGGGAAGAATTCAAGCAGAAAGTCAACGAATACTTTTTCAACCGTGTTTCACCTGAAGATGTGGAAGCGTGGAAGTTCTACAAGTATATCCTCGAAGGTGACAGAGCCAGAACGATAGTGAGTATACTGGAGGAGGAAAAAGATGGAGCATGAAATGAGAGTGGGCGGTCAAGCTGTGATCGAAGGAGTGATGATGCGCGCACGCAGAACCGTTGTGGCAGTGAGAGCACCCGATGGAGAGATAAAGATATCCGTACTCGAGAATATTCCTTTGCCTCGAAGGACCCCTCTGTCCAGAATTCCTTTCCTGCGAGGAATAGTGGTGTTGGTAGATTCCATAGTAATCGGTATAAGGGCGTTGAACCTGTCGGCAAATCTGGCGTCAGGAGAAGAGGAAGAGTTCACCACCAGAGATATGATCTTCTCATTGTTGTTGGCCATTGTTCTCGCTATCGGTATGTTCATGGTATTGCCGGTGTATCTGACCAGATTGATGGCGATCAGGGATACGGGTGTTTTCGCTTTTGTAGAAGGGGTGTTGAGAGCCGGTGTTCTCGTGGTTTATCTGATGGTTATCTCTCTTTTTAAGGATGTCAAACGTCTTTTTCAGTACCACGGAGCTGAGCACAAAAGTGTACACACTTACGAAAATGGAAAACCACTGAACCTTACCAGTGCAAAAGATTTTTCCGTGCTTCATCCACGCTGTGGTACAACCTTCCTGGTGGTGGTTGTTCTGGTTTCAATAATCGTGTTCGGCATAGCCGATACTTTTCTGGGACGTTCAATCATGGATCGGGTGATTTCCAGAATAGTGCTCGTTCCTGTTATAGCTGCGATATCCTATGAAGTGCAGAGAATCGCTTCTAGAAAACCACGGAACTGGGTATCGAAGATTCTCCTAGCACCTGGCATGTTGACGCAGAAGATCACCACCGCAGAACCAGATGATTCTCAGCTTGAAGTCGCACTTTCAGCGCTTCGAGCAGCTCTCAAATCTCCCGATGAGGATCAAAACGCAGAGAACCGCTAATCCGTAGGCGATCATTGCGATAGAAAGTTTTAAACTGGAGAGCAGATTACACACGGCAGAAAATGTTATGAGTATTATCACCACTTCACGGGCAGGTAACCCTCTGTCCAGAAGGGTGTAATGGGTGTGCAACCTGTCAGGATGAAAAGGAGATTTCCTTTTCAGCAGTCTTTTCACGACAACGTATGTGATTTCGTAAACGGGATATCCCATGAAGATCAACATTCTAAAACCTTCACCGTTGAAAAAGTGTGATTTCAGGCTCATCATTGCCAGCATGCTGCCAAGGAAATAACTTCCTCCATCACCCAGAAAGATACTACCGCGAACATTGAAGATCAGGAATCCCATGGTTGCAGCAACGAAAGGGAGTAGATCCAATGTTTTGTCCATCAGAGAATGTATCAAAACGGCCATGATGAACACACCTGCAGCCAGGCCATTCAAACCGTCTATGAAATTGAAAGCGTTTGTGATCGTAATCAACCACACGATCACAAGGATGTAAGTCAGCCACGGAGAAAGGAAATGCCCGAAAAGGGTGAGTTCCCAGTCGTAGAGCAGAACGGCTGAAATCGAAATAATCAGTTGAAAACCCAGTTTCCACTTGTATCCCATGTTCAGGAAATCATCTGCAACACCGAGTATAAAGAACAGTGATGGTACAAGTATGTAATCGATTCCTCCACCGGCTACCAGAAGTGCGAGGTAAATCGCCACACCCCCAAGATGTGGAATAGGGTGTGCATGTCTTTTTCTACCATCGGGATGATCCAGAAAGAAACGCGATAGGTTGAAATGTGAGAAACAGTAACTCAACAACAGGGCTATGGCAAAGGCAATAGTTTCTTTCAGCATGTTAACTCTTTACCCTCATATCTGGAATGAATTTTTTGAGCAGATTAACCATTTCCGTATATTTTCTTCGTCTAGACATATTTATGCACGCGTATATCAGGCTGGTCAACTCTTCCACACTCCATCGTTCCTGCGAATCTACTCTGTATATCTTGGGATGCGCGGTTGGAAGAAGGCGTTCATTGTCTGCATACAATTCTTCTACCAGTTTTTCACCGGGTCGTATACCCGTGTACACTATTTTAATATCCTTATCCGGTTCGTATCCTGCAAGAACAATCATCTCACGGGCGAGTTTATCGATGGAGATCAGCTCCCCCATGTCCAGCACATAGAGGCTTCCACTATCTTCAAACGCGCCTGCCTGGATAACCAACGCCACCGCTTCGGATATGGACATGAAGAAGCGCTTCATTCTATGATCCGTTACCGTCACAGGCCCGCCACGTTCTATTTGCCTCTGGAATTTAGGTATAACACTTCCCCTGCTGCCAAGAACATTGCCAAAACGTACTATCGAAAACCTGGTGACACATTCCGTTTGAGCGAGAGCCTTCACGTACATTTCTGCCAGTCTCTTGGATACTCCCATGAAGGACACTGGTTTAACTGCTTTGTCGGTGGAGATGAGAATCATTCTTTTAACACCGAAACGGCAGCACATGTCCGCCACCATCTTCGTACCGTGTGCGTTCACCCAGAATGCTTCCGAAGGATTCTTCTCCATCAGATGGACATGCTTATGAGCCGCTGCATGGAAAACGATCTCGGGCTTGTATTCCTCAAATATTTCATTCAGCCGTGCCGGATTCGTGATATCTCCTATTACACTGTGCACTCTGAGTTCCGGATACATTTCCCGAAGTTCCTCATGTATTTGATATATGGAATTTTCCCCTCGTCCCAGCAGAATCAATTCATTGGGGGAAAAACGGGCAATCTGGCGGCATATCTCTGAGCCTATACTTCCCCCCGCTCCTGTAACCATGATTTTCTTTCCTTTGATATACTCAGCGATGGATGGAATGTCTATCTTTATTTCCTCACGTCCCAGGAGATCCTGTATGGAAACCTCCCTCAACAGTGAAGCGGCGCTCCGCTTACTCATCAACTCGTACAATTTCGGTAGTGTTTTAACTCTCACCTTTCTTCTGTCTATATACGACAGAATGCGTTTCATTTCTTCAGAACTCGCGGATGGTATTGCTATGATGATCTCGTCTATCTCCAGGGAATCGACGAACTCCATGATGGCAGATATGGGACCGTACACCGGGACCCCGCGTATGGTACGACCTATCTTGCGAGGAGAATCATCCACAAATCCAACGACTTTTCCGAGCTCCGGGCGATTCATGAAATCTTCCAGAAGTATGACGCCTCCTTCTCCAGCTCCAACGATCAGAATCCTCTTCCCGCGTGCCGAAGAGAATTTCCTGTGTCTCACGAACCATATCCAGAACAATCTGCTACCAACTATCATCACAAAGCTACCCATTGCCATCATGGCTCCAACTGAGCGTGGAAGAACAAAGGCAGACCAGAAATAAAAGAGAACCACGTGTGATAGATACCCCAATGCCACAGCGCGCAGGAGTATGAACATATCGCGTTCATCTGCATATGCCCATATTATTCTGTAGATACCATTTATGATATAGGATATGGTATATATTGGGATGCCCACACAGGTGGGGAATACGAAACGTGACATTGCAGCAATATCAAAGCCGAATCTGAAAAACAGAGCGGCTATAGCAGATAGGGTTGTAAGCCCCAGATCAATGGTGAACAACACCAATTTACGTCTCACCTTTTCACCACCGTGTGGTAAGCTCCGTATCCGTTTCCACAACTATGTTGTACTTTTCGAGAAGTGCCCGTACATCTTCAACGGTGTACACGCGCACCAGCTGTATCAGATTGTTGCTGAGCAATCTGTAAGCAGGATTCTTCGCTTCGAATTCTTCAAATGATAGCACCTCATCGCTTTTCTCGTCGTACAACAGTACTTTATTCACCGTGAATTCTTCAGGATGTACCAGTGTCAACTTGTAAGGAGTATCCACCACAAAGAAATCCTCGAATTTTTCCAGGAGCTCGATCAGCTTTAACCTGTCCTGCTCCGGAAGATCTTTTTTGGTAAGGATTTCTTGTATTCGTTTCTTCATCCTGTTGAGGATGTCTTCTGCCACCCCTTGACTGACCACCGCGGGGTCTATTCCCCTGGTTGTAAAAGGTCTTTCAATGAGTAATTTCCAGAGATCACGCCTTATGAGTCTGTGGAGTGTTTCAAAAGCCTCCATCAATTCCTCCTCTTCCGCTGCTAATTCTTCTTTCTCAACGAGTTTACTGGCTTCGTGAAGGATTTCGATGAATATCCCGTGATCCGTCAACATCAGAAAATTCTTGAGATCTTTAACCCTTTCTTCCAGTTTCAGGATTCGATACGCTTTTCGAAGTATCCTCTGTATCATGAGATCAACGGCGCGGGAAGTTTTGTGAAAGTAAACATTTTTATACATCATGAACCTTCCAAATAGAACGGTGTATATGTCATCTATAACCTTGGTGTTGTAGAGTAAGTTACCATCTTTTATGAGAGCGTGATTAACTATTCTGTCCAGCGCTCCCGTTCCAAAGTGCCGAGTACCGCTGAAATAAGAATCCCTGAGAACGAAATCCAATCTATCCGCTCCTAGAGGGCCTTGAACAATGTTAAATTCAACACTTCCAATCGTCTCACCTTCATAAATTTCGACGACATCCTTCAACAGCTGGAAAACACTTTCTACGATGTTTGAATCACTCAGTCCGAGCACCTGCAACTGAGAACGTATACCCTCCAGAACGCGTTCATCTTCAATTCTTTTCAATCTTCTATCAACTTCCTCTGGCAGTATTTCCAGAATGATCCGTTTTCTGTATTCATCGTGCCCCTCTGTTATTCCCAGTTTTTCTTTGAAGATCACTTCGTCAAACTGGTGGCTGTATGGACCATGTCCAATGTCGTGAAGCAAGCCTGCCAATCGTAGAAGTGTGAACTTAAGAGGATCTTTGAAAAGATGTTGAGCGTACATACCACATATGTGCATGGTACCGAGAGAATGTAGGAACCGCGTGTGTGTAGCTCCCGGATAAACGAATTCCGCCCCGGCCAATTGTGAAAGGAAACGCAATCTCTGTACCGGCAGCGTATCAACTATCAATATTTCCAATGGCATGAGTTTTATCTCACCATGTACTGGATCTCTGGAAACCTTATGGTACAATCCATCCATCATTCCGCTCCACGCCTCTCGTATATGAGAATGGCCGTTGGAACGAACGCTTCTTCTTCCGGTTTCTTGTTCAACAATCTTCCTTTCAAAACGAGAGCGGAAGACCTTCCACCATCCAGACACATGGCGTCCTTCAGATTCAACTGCATCACGAGTTCCACCAATCCATCGTAGTTGAGACCCCTTACCTTTTCCCCCTTCACGGTCATGAAAACCAGCTTTCCATCTTTAGTAATCCCCACAACAGTTCTTGGAGCGTATGATTCGGTTATATAAGAAGAATATAGACTTTTCTCCTCGCGGTAATCTATCACGGGGTTTCCATCTTTCAGCAGGAAAGGACCACCTTCAACGGCGAAATCCAGCTCAGCATCCATGTCGGAAATTTGAATCAGTCTGAAGGTATCACCGGGCTTCACATCTTTCAGGAGATCGTTGAACTTCTTGTCCACTGCGAGCACGTACGTACCCGTTGCAGGATGCTCCACGTAACCTTCGTCTATTATCCATATACCGTTTGAGATGAAATAACGTTTCTTATCGCTGAAGGGAATTTTCGGACCATATTCTTCGGTGTACAGAAGCACATCTCCTTTCGCCGGGGTGTTGACACCTTTTACGTAGAAAAGTACGTCACCCAGCCGCACGTTGAGTTCGAAGCGTATCCTCCTGATGTCGAACCTCCCATCCGTCGTTTTCAGAAACACCGGTCTGATGGAATATGGGAGATGAAGGAGCTTTGAGTTTTTGACGATGAACCCGATGGGTGTCATGGTTTTGGGATCGAAGTATCCCCCATTCACTCCGGCGATGGCACCGGTCCTTTTGACCATCTGTGTTACACGCTCGCCACCCACCACCTTACCATTTGCAAGCTCCAGATCCACATCGTAATAGTTGGGATCCACTTCCATATACGTGAGTATAACCTTTTTGCCACGTATTTCGATACGCTTTCTGTACCACATTAACCCTTCGGAAACCTTCTCATATTCCTCATAACCGGGAGGAGGACCGAGCACGAGCTTTGCAACCTTACCATCTACTTCGAGTCGTGGTGTCATTATCTTACCCTCAAATTTCAGCATCACTCCGTTTGCCATGGGCGTCAAATACGATTCTTTACGGAGTTCTGTTGATGGGACCACACCGTACACATACAGTTCCACCCATCCTTCGCCCACTTCCATTTCAAAAAGTTCACGCATCACCGGCATATCGAAATTCATAATCCAACCATCGTCCACCTTCTCGACGGAGACAAGAGCAGGATGCCTGGTGTACAGTATGACCGTTTCTCCAACGCTCAAACTTTCAACGTGCAGGAACCTTTCCAGTATTCCTTTATCGACCATGAGGGTGGGTGAAGCCCCTTCCTCGTACATATAACAACCACTGGGATACTCCACCAGGAAGTTCTTGGTTACCGTTTCTTTCCGTCCGTCTACGAAAAGGATATCCCTGTTGCGATTAACGATGTAACCTGCATCTCCTCTACTCGTCAATACCATCTTATCGGCGAAAAATTCCGCCACTTCTATGGGTACAAACACACGCTCTTTCTTCACTTCGTAAGTGTACGTTTTTATACCATCGTCTGTTATGACAAGCAGAGGCGCTCCCAACAATACGGAAGCAGCCAACAAAATCACGAAGAGGAAAATAGATACCTTCATGCAACCACCCCATGGATAATGGGTACTTTTGCAGGTTTTGTGGATGTGATGTGATATGCTTCTTCGACCAGTTCTCGTGCCTTCTGAATTTTCTGAAAATCCGATGCGTATATGTGTGCAATTACATCTCCTTTCTTCACTTTATCGCCACGTTTTTTGAGTATTTCCACACCGACGGAATGATCTATCCTCTCATCTTTCCTGGTTCTACCTCCACCCAGCATCACAACAGCCATTCCCACTTTTTCAGCATTTATGTGATCTACAAATCCTTCATCCTGCGCCCTTACATCCACTATGTTCGAAGCAAATGTGAGAACATTTTCTGGATCATCCACTACTCTCGGATTTCCACCTTGATATTCCACCATCTGCTTAAATTTTTCAAGAGCTCTTCCATCTTTCAATACCTTTCTCGCTTCCATTCGCGCTCTCTCGAGTTTGGAGTATACTTCTCCAAGAACCAGCATATGTGCGGCAATTTCCACACACAGCGTTTCGAAATCTTCGGGTCCATGTCCTTGCAATGTTTCCACAGCTTCCAGAACTTCAAGAGCGTTTCCCACCATCCGACCCAGCGGTTGATCCATGTCGGTTAAAAGTGCCACCGTTCTTCTTCCATGCATCTTTCCTATTTTTACCAGCAGATTCGCCAGTTTCCTGGCATCTTCTATATTCTTCATAAAGGCACCACTACCAACCTTCACATCTATCACCATGGCGTCGCTACCTACTGCGAGTTTTTTACTCATTATACTGCTGGCTATCAGGGATATTTCATCCACCGTGGCGGTAACGTCCCTCAGGGCATAAATTTTTTTGTCGGCTGGTGCGATGTTACCCGTTTGTCCGGAAATCACTACTCCCACCTTTTTCACACCTTCGACAAACTCTTCCCTATCGAGGGAGGTACGAAAACCGGGTATCGATTCCAGTTTATCGATGGTTCCGCCACTGTGCCCCAGGGCTCTCCCCGACAATTTTGCAAAATTCAAACCCAGAGCTGCCACCATCGGTCCCACAACCAGTGTCGTTTTATCGCCCACACCACCTGTGGAATGTTTATCCACTTTCTTACCGGGGATGCCGGAAAGATCGAGATAGTCTCCCGATCTAGCCATTATCTCGGTCAAAGTATAGGTTTCATCTTCATCCAGGTGCTTGAAGAATACGGCCATCAGAAATGCAGACATTTGATAGTCTGGTATCTCTCCTTTAACGTATCCTTCGACGACGTATTTCAGTTCTTCTTCTGTGAGCTTCAGTCCATCACGTTTTTTCCTTATTATTTCCAGCATATTCATCTTCATCACCTCTGCATGGCGGGAAGAAAACCCTGAAAATGGTTCCGATACCGGCTTCACTCTCGAATTCCAATCTGGCTCCATGCTTGTCCGCTATTTCCTTCGTTATAGCCAGCCCCAATCCCGTACCTCCCAGTTTTCTGGAACGGTGTTTGTCCACTCTATAGAATCGTCTAAACAATTTATTCTGAGCGGATTTAGGTATGCCGATGCCGGTATCTTCTACTTCCAGTATCCCCTCACCTTTCTCGTTTCGATACACCCTGATGAACACTTCTTTATCTCCATGCTCTTTAACTGAGGTGTACTTGATGGCGTTATCCACAAGATTCAGAATCATTTGAACTATTCGATCGTAATCGCCAAATACGTAAACATCCTCGTCCAGTTCGGTATGGATGCGTACACCCAGTTCTTCACCCAGGGGTTTAACAACTGAGAGTACTCTTTTTACAGCACTTTTGAGTTTGAGGGGTTCTTTCATCAACTTTATCCTGCCGGTTTCCAGTCTTTCCAGATCCAGAAGATCGTTTATCAATCTTCCCATCCTTGCGGATTCTTTTTCTATTATTTCCAGGAAATGCTTCGCCATTTCCTGATCTTTCAACCCATCAGCCAACAGCGTTTCCGCATATCCATGGATGGAGGTAAGTGGTGTACGGAGTTCGTGGGTAACGTCGGCAACGAATTCCCTCAACATCCTTTCCGCTTCTCGTTCGTTGGTGATGTCGCGTATCACCACAACGGTGTATTTTTCCCCATCTGAGAGTTCCACCGGTATTACCATTACTCGTACATCACGATGTTCTTTGCGATGTAACGAAGTGTCAAATTCCTGACTTTCACCTGTTTTCAATGCTCGCTTTATCCCTTCAAGTATGGGGTACGTTTCTGGAATTTCATGAACTTTCCGACCTTGAAGTTCTGGCATGTCAAAAAATTGCTTGGAACGTTCATTTGCAAAAACAATCCTTCCATCCTCTTCAACGATGAGCAATCCATCAGTTATGGCATCCATTATTTTCATGTCGTTTTCCTTATCACTCTGCAATCTCCGTATTCTTTCCTCAAGATCCTTGAGTCTCTGTTTCAACTGTTCCAACTGATACCACGGAGTGGTATCAACAGACAGGCCCGTCAATCTGGCCAGATGCTTCGAAATGTTCTTCAACCTTTTTCTGTATTTTCTTACGAAAACAGCCCCCGTTATCACACTGGTAACGAGGGCCACCGTAAGAATCAGAAGCAACTAGAATCCTCCTCATTCCTTACCCGGGTCTTTGAACTTGTATCCTTTTCCTCTTACCGTGATTATGTACTTGGGATTGGAAGGATCTTCTTCTATTTTTGTTCTCAAACGTCTTATATGCACATCCACCGTTCGTGTATCGCCGAAGTAATCGAATCCCCAGAGCCTGTCCAATAGTACTTCCCTCGTGAAAACCTTTCCTTCATTTTCTGCGAGGAATCTGAGAAGATCGAATTCCAGAGGAGTGAGGTTGACAAGTTTTCCACGCACCCGAACTTCGTAACGCTCAACATCTATTTCCAGATCTTTAGCCGTTATCTTCTTGGGTTTTTCCTCGGGTACTTTAAGACCTCCTTCAGCTCTTCTGAACACTGCTTTTATACGTGCAGAAAGTTCACGTACGCTGAACGGTTTTGTCACGTAATCATCGCCGCCTATTTCCAAACCCAGGACTTTGTCGAACTCTTCCGATTTTGCACTCAGGAATATTACGGGGACACTCCTGTATTTATCCATGGATCTCAGCGTCCTCACCAGTTCGAAGCCATCCATACCCGGCAGCATTATATCGACTATGAACATATCGACTTCTTCGGTATCTGCTATGTTCAAAGCTTCTTCCGCGTCATATGCTTTCAAAACTTCATAGCCTTCCTTCGTCAGATTGTAAGATATCAGTTCCACTATCGAGGGTTCGTCATCAACTATAAGTATCTTCTTTCTTGTCATCTCGTTATTCCTCCTTTCACATATGAATTATTGTATTTGCACTCCTTTCTGCCAGCATATGCACGATACTTTCCCTGTTCGCATTGCACAACTCATATTGTTTAACGGCATCGGATACGCTTTCAAAATCAACCTTTACTCCAGATGAACGCAGTCCGGCTTTCAAATACCTTTCACGTTCTCTGAGTTCTTTTCTGTCCATCATTTTAGTGCCTTCAAAAGGTGTTCCAGGCTTTGGAATCAGGGGATTCACACTCACGTGAACCTTTCCAAAGAATTTTCGTGCCTCCTTTACCAGATCAACTATACCCTTGAGATCTTCCTCTGCTTCACCTGGTACACCGTAGATGAAGTAGAGCTTTATGTTCTTAAAACCCACATCATGCCCCAGTTTGAATGCTTCAACTATGTGTTTTTCCGTTATACCCTTTCCCAGGCGATTGCGTATCTTCTGCGTTCCACCTTCTGGAGCAATGGTGAATGTCTTCTGAGTTTTCGCCAGCACTTTCAACAACCTGTGCGTTAGACCATCCAGTCTCATTGAGGAAACGGATACATCGAACTCTTCTTCATCCAGATATTTCATCAATTCTTCCAGTTGTGGATGGTCGGTGATCGTCGCGCTGATGAGACCCACACTTCTCGTCCTGTTCTTCACCCTGGACAACCTTCTTTTCACTTCATTCACATCCATGAACCGCGCTTTTCCCATGGTATGACCCGCAACGCAGAACTTGCAACGACGTTTGCATCCTCTACCTACTTCCAGCAAAAATCGCCGTCCGAATGCCCCTTTTTTACTTACAAACATCGATTCTGCGAACATGTCTTCTCCGTAAAATATCACCGGCAATGCCCGAGCGTTTCTACCGAATGTTGAGATTCCTGGCACCTCGCTGAGACCATCCAGAATCTCTTCTTTTCTTTCACGTTCTTTCAACGTCGCGATAAACTGTTCTGCTCCCACTTCGAAGTCCCCACAGTACACTGCGTCGAATATACCCGTCAACGCTTTCCCCATGAAGTACGTGAGAGCCCCACCGCATATGAGAAGTGGATGGTATCCTGAACGTTCTTCTGGCCTCAAGGGTATGTTGTACACCCTCAAAAGTGTCGCAACGTTCAACAAATCCAGCTCGAAATGTACTGAAAAAGCCCAGATTCTGAATTCATCGAGTCTTCTACCTTCATCTATTGAAAAGATTGGAAGATGTTCCTTTTCCACAACGAATCTTTCGACATATATACCGCTATTGGTGAATATTTCAAAGACCCTGTTGTAACCCAGATTGGCTATTGCCACACTGTACGAATTGGGATATATCAAAGCTATTTTACACCGTGACGATTTGGTTACCAAATCACGAAATCGTTCTTCATCTATCGTTAAACCGACATAGAACTTTCGCAAAATCCACTCTTTAGTATTCCGTGGCCTTTTCATGCGCACGCCTTCTCAGATACTCTACAGATACAAGGTGTCTGCGAAATCGTACCTTTGCAATCAGTTCCTCGTGGTCGAATACCTCACAGTAAAATTGTACATAATGTTGCGAAACTTTTTCAATATGAATTTTACCATTTACGATTCCTCCGTACACAGATGGCGAAAGGTGCTCCACCTCCGCCCACGATATTACCGAGGTAATTCCCGGGGGGAGATGCTTCTGTAAAACATCAAAAGATGCATAAAAAACGATGCGCAGAAGACCGGATGTCGATAAAAGATGAAGAGCGTAAAGCTCTTCATTTGGATTCCAGAGTAATTCTTCACTGTTTATCCTCGTGGAGAAGGTGAAAACCTCATCTTTCAGCTCCATCAATTTTTCCACTCTCTGCGCTCACCCTTTCAAATGTTTTTACAGGAGCTTCTTTGTCTTCCTCAACTCTGAGTTCCTTTTTCAGAAGTTTCCTCAATTCGTTTCCTTCTATAACTTCCTTTTCGAGAAGAATCTCAACAATCTCATCCATCTCTTCCCTGTGCTCCTGAAGAATGCGCTTGGCTTTTTCGTAACATTGTTCCACGATTTTCCGCACTTCTTCATCTATTCTGGCAGCGATTTCCTCACTGTAATTACGCATCCTCATCCAATCTCTACCCAGGAACACCTCTTCCTCTTCCTTACCCCATGCCGCAGGTCCCAGAGCTTCACTCATTCCAAATTTGCATACCATCTGTCTGGCCATTTCCGTTGCCCTTTCGATGTCGTTGCTGGAACCCGTGCTTATCTCCCCTATGGCTATCTCCTCTGCTGCCCTACCACCTAAAAGTCCCGTTATCTTGTCGAGTATCTCCGATTTGGTGGAAAGGTATTTATCCTCAAGAGGTAGTTGAAGGGTGTAGCCCAGGGCTCTGTAACCACGTGGAATTATCGATATCCTGTGCACGGGATCTGCATTGGGAAGGAGGGTTGAAACTATCGCGTGCCCCACCTCATGATAGGCTATGGTTTTCTTCTCTTTTGGACTTATTATTCTGGATTTTCTGGCTGGCCCTGCTATGACCATATCTATTGCCTCTTCGAATTCGCTCATGGTCACCTTCTTTTTACCACGTCTTATAGCCAGAAGCGCGGCTTCATTCACCAGATTCTCGAGGTCCGCTCCCACAAAGCCAGGGGTTCGACGGGCGAGTATGTCAACATCGACATCCTCCGCAATGGGTTTTCCACGCATGTGTATCTTGAGGATCTCCGCACGTCCCCTTACATCCGGTGGATCCACAACCACCTTTTTATCGAAACGCCCGGGTCTTAACAGAGCTTTATCCAGTATATCAGGCCTGTTGGTGGCGGCCATCACCACTATGCCTTCGTTGGGATCGAAACCATCCATCTCAACCAGTAACTGGTTCAGCGTTTGTTCCCGTTCGTCGTGTCCACCACCTAACCCGGCGCCCCTCTGCCTCCCGACCGCGTCTATTTCATCTATGAACACGATCGCGGGAGCGTTGGCCTTCGCCTGGTTGAAGAGATCCCTGACACGTGCAGCTCCGACACCCACGAAGAGTTCCACGAAGTCCGAACCGCTGATGTAGAAAAAGGGTACGCCTGCTTCACCTGCCACAGCGCGTGCCAGCAACGTCTTACCGGTGCCCGGTGGACCAACCAGCAGGATACCTTTGGGTACGCGTGCTCCCATGGAGGTAAAATAACGTGGATTTTTCAGAAACTCCACCACCATTTTGAGTTCCTCTACGGCTTCATCGACACCGGCCACGTCCTTGAAAGTAACTTTCCTTTCCTCCGGTTTGAATTTCCGGGCGGGACTCCTAGTGAAACTGAACGCCTGCGAGTTTCTACCTGAGAATGCTCTCATCATCAACATCCAGAGGAGCAGTATTATCGCGAACGGAAGAATAGTACCCACCACGTTGACCCAGAAGCTCGAGGCGGTGCTTCGTTCTGCTACTACTTTTATTCCCTTGTCTGCGAGCTTCTGAACCAATTGGGAATCGTTCAAAAGCCATGGAGCATTGAACTGGTATATCTCTCCAGATGCACTTACGGCTCTCACGTCACCACTGGACTTTATCCTTATCTCCACTATCTTCTCTTCTGGCCCTTGTGGTGATTCCACCATCTTCAAAAAGTCAGAATATCCTATGTTGCGAGCCATATCGGCCGAGGAGAAAAACGCCCGGATGGCTATTATCAGCAACAAGATGATCATCAGATAAACTATCACCAGACTAAACCTCGGTTTCAAAATCTTCACCTCTCAAAAACAGACTCAGCTGTTCAGCTGATTTCATGTATTCATCGCACTTCCCAACACCCGCTATCCACAACACCCTTTCATGCCAGATAAGAACAGGCCATTTCCGTCGGAACGAGGCTGGTATTCCATACTCGCGCAACACATCTCTTGTGTTTCTTTCCACGCCTCTCAACTTTACCTTGCGTACATCCCTTGCCGGTACAAGAAAACTATCTTCTGGAGCGTACACCGAAATTTTCTCGTCACTTACAATACCTTGACCTACACATACTTGCAATTTTCCCATGCGCCTGCAACCTGCTGAGATCTTCCATCCTTTCCAATCGTCCAGAGCTTTTTCGTTAAGAACGAATAACCTGGTCCCGGATCTTTCAAAGACTACACCACTACCCGTCTGTATTTTCCATGAGGTTCCTCCATTTTCCTTGATTTTCCTGTATAATTTCTCGATCCTTTCATAATCAGGTGGATAGTTCCCTCCACTCACTTCCACATGCAATCTTCTCAACGTTTCTTTCATGATGAAATCATCCAGGAGTTCGATGGCATCGATTCTAACAACTTTCCATAGATTCAGGAATCCATTTTCAACACTTGTATTACAGAATTGTGCGACCATTGCGTCTATGTGTTCCCGACATTCTCTCATCAGGCTGTAGAAACGCCATATGGCACCATGAAAATTGCGATTTATGTCTCGAAATTTCGGTACGATCTCATGACGTATCAAATTTCTGGGTATTCTTCTGTCGAAATTTGACGGATCAACGACATATTCAATCCCCTTTATTGTAACATAATTTCTCAATTCTTCTGCTGTGAAAGGAAGAAGAGGTCTTATGATGTTTCCAGCCTTCGGTAGCATGGCAACCATTCCAAAAGGTCCACAACCCTTGACCAGTCTATAGATCATCGTTTCCACGAGGTCATCCATGTTATGGGCGACCGAAATCGATGTTGCTTTGAACTCCTTTCGCACCCTTTCCAGAAATTTATATCGCAGGTAACGTGCACATTCTTCCAGAGACGACTTCGTGGTTTTCGCATACTCTGGCACATTTTCACGCCCTATCATACATTGAAAACCGTATGCCTCCGCTTTATCGCGGACGAATGAAGCTTCTTCGTCTGATCTCGGTCTTATCATATGATCGAAATGTGCGACGATAAGTTCCAGATTGTATTCATTTCTTATCGAGGAAAACAAATCCATCATTGCCATCGAATCCGGCCCACCGGAAACAGCAAGTATCAAGCGATCACCAGGACGCACCAGATCTTCATTTTTTATGAAAATTTTGAATCTTTCCAGTATGTCCATCTTGCTCACTTCCTACCAATTAAAAAAGCCCCTTGAGGGGCTGGAGCCAGCGGAGGGACTCGAACCCTCAACCTACTCATTACGAATGAGCCGCTCTACCGATTGAGCTACGCTGGCTTCTCGTTACCAAGGAAAATTATACCGCAAGCTCCGGGTCGTGTCAAAAGATGGTGTTTGTAAACCCCTAGATGGATATGCAGATATTTACCAGTTATTGATAAGGAATAACTGGAGAAACTAGTGTATAATTTTTTTGGAATGGTGATTTGCATAGCTTTTCATCCGCCCTTCTTTTATTTATTTAAAATTTGGGGCTTGCGGCTCTGCTCTGTCTTAAAAAGTGTAGGGAGTTTTCATTTTTACAGCATTTATTTTGCACTGCCTACAATTGCTCTGTGGGGTTTTAACCACAAATCCACCTGCATATCTTGGAGTGTTCGTGTGTTAGAATTGAGTTGACTATTCTACATATATTAACGCAATGATGTTTAATTAAATGAATTATCACGTCAAAGGGGGAAGATTTACCAATGAAAGACATAAATTTTGAAGACAAGCTATGGAAAGCTGCCGACAAGTTAAGAAAGAAGATCGAAGTTCATGAGTACAAATATGTAGTTCTTGGACTTATATTCTTACGCTATGTTTCCTACGCCTTTGAAGAGAAAAGAAAAGAGATTCGTAAAGGGATTAAAAACACTAAATACAGCAATTTGCTCTTTGAGGACATGGATGTGTACCTTGCAGATGGTGTTCTATACGTTCCGGAGGAAGCGCGGTGGGACTATATTAAAAAGCATGCGAACCAGTCAAACATAGGTGAGATAATTGACAACGCAATAGAAGCCCTGGAAAGAGAACATCCCAAGCAGTTAAAAGATGTGATTCCAAAAATCTACGCCAAGGTAAACCTCAGCTCAGACGACTTAGCATACCTTATAAATGTCTTTTCCATGATAGATTTTGGCACTGATCACAAAAGTAAAGACATCTTCGGCCGCATTTATGAACATTTCCTTGGCAAATTCACAGAAGCGGAAGGCAAAAAAGGCGGAGAATTTTACACTCCCAGAAGTTTAACAAGGCTCATTGTTGAAGTACTCGATGTAAGAAGTGGCAGGATTTTTGACCCAGCATGCGGTAGTGGTGGATTCTTTGTCTCTGCACTTGAAAAGCTTGAAAGGGAAGACATAGATAAAGCTCTGCTGAGCATTTATGGCCAAGAATCCAAAGAGTTCGTATGGAAAATAGCAAAGATGAACCTTGCCATAAGGGGCGCAGAAGGTGACATAAGAATAGGAGACTCCTATCATGAGGACAGATTCCCTGATTTGAGGGCTGAATACGTGGTTTCTAATCCTCCCTTCAATGATAGCGAGTGGGGCGCAGATAGGATTAAACCCAGTGATCCGAGGTTTAAATACGGAATCCCCCCAAACAGCAACGGCAATTACGCCTGGATTCAGCATTACATATATCATCTTGCTCCTAACGGCAAAGCAGGTTTTGTAATGGCAAATGGTGCCCTTTCAACAGGAGGGGTGGAAGGAAAAATCCGTGAAAAAATCATCAAAGATGATCTCGTCTACGGAATCGTTGCAACTCCTGCTAAGCTTTTTACGCAGTATCTCTCCCCGTATCGCTATGGTTCCTCAGAAAAAACAAACCAGATCACGTGAAGGGGAAGGTGCTATTCATCTACGCAAAAAACATTTACAAACCCATATCACGCCGTCAGGTTATATTCACAGAGGAGCATATAAACAAAATAGTAAAGAAATTCCGAAAATTTGAAGCTGGAGAAGATGAAGAAGAGATCAACGAGCTCGGATTTGCAAAAGTAGCCACGATCGAAGAAATCGAAAAGAACGGCTGGGTTCTAACTCCTGGCAGATATGTGGGAGTAAAGATAGAAGACGACGGAATTCCCTTTGAAGAAAAGATGAAGGAATACAGCAAGGAACTCTCAAAACTGTTTGAAGAAGAAAAGGAGCTAACGGAAAAGATAAAAGAGGTCTTCAAAGCTTTGGGATTCGAGGTGTGAGGTGTGGAAACGCAGAACATAGAATACAAGAAAAAATTTGGAGAAAGAGCTCTTAGAGAGATATGTGGAATGGCGAATTCTCAGGGAGGAGTCGTTTACATTGGGATATCCAATGATGGAGAGGTTGTTGGAGTTGATGTAGACAGCGAAAAGCTTAGGGAAATTGCAGAGAAAATAGACCAAAACCTTGGAATACACCCGGAAATAGAAGTCGAAGAGCGAGAAGGTAAAAACATAATAGCTATAAAGGTAAAAAAGTCGAATATTCCCATTTCATACAAGGGGATATATTATGAAAGAGTTGGGAACACCACCAGAGAAATGTCTCCTGAAAAATTGAAAGACTTTCTCCTTAGAGGTGTTAACTGGGACAGCCTTATTTGCGAGAATGCCACGTTCTCTGATATAGATTCAAATACTGTTAGATATTTCATCGCCCGCGCAAGAAAAACGGGACGGCTCTTGTATTTCGACGAAGATTCAAAAATCGAGGACGTTTTCGAGCATCTCAAACTTTCAATAAACAGGCAGCTAACTAACGGAGCCATTTTGCTCTTTGGAAAAGACCCTCAAAAGTTCTTCATAAACGCAGTCTTAAGAGTCGTTCGTTTGAAAAGTCCCATAACAATTGTGGGTGATCGCCTTATAGATGGTAATCTTTTCTACCAAGCTGTTCATGGTGAAGAAGCTATAAAACAATTCATAAATGTGCGGTACGAGATAAAAGAACTTCAAAGAGAAGAAATCTGGGATTATCCACTTGAGGCTATAAGAGAAACACTTATAAACGCTCTTATTCACCGTGATTACTTTAAAAGCAATGTTCAAACCCAGATCAAGATGTTCGATGACTATATATGGTTCTACAATCCAGGTGGTCTTCCGGAGGGAATCACAATTGAACAGCTCTACGGGCCCCATCCATCTGTACCAAGAAACCCCCTCTTAGTTCATATCTTTTACCTCGCTGGATTCATAGAGGAGGTTGGATCGGGAATTCAGAGAATAATCAACGCTATGAAACGCTTCAATCTTCCTCAGCCCCAGTTCAAAGAAGAAATGGGAGGGTTTTCGGTATATTTTAGAAAAGACATTTACACAGAAGAGTACCTTAAAGGTTTGGGCTTGAATGAAAGACAGATAAAGGCTGTGCTGTATGTGAAGGAAAAAGGAAAGATCACGAATAGAGAATACAGGAATCTCTTTGGAATTTCCGATAGAACATCTCTCAGTGATCTTAACAAGCTATGCGATATCGGGATTTTGATGAGGAAGGGGACAACAGGAAGGTCGACAGAATATATACTTGCTCCATATCCCAAACCCGAAGAACCCGAAACAAACCCGAAGTAAACCCGAAATTAGAGGACGATTTATTGGGGGGTGAGCCTATTGCCCTTAAAATTCAAGGTAGTATAAGATAAATGCTGTAAGAATGGAAAATCTGTACCTTCTAAAGATAAGTTATGCTCAAATCCAATCCAAGAGGATTCAATCAGGCGCCATGCCATACGAAAAGATAAGCACTGGAAAAACACCCAGGAACGGTTACAAGAGAAACGTGCGCAAAGAACCAAAAGCAAAGATGATAGGTGCGTTTCCAAGCGGTAAATACCTGCGTGTCATGTGCCAGATTTTTATAGACAGCAGGCCTATCCCTCGATTGACAGGAGAACTTCTTCAAAGATCCTCACGGCTCCGCCGATGAAGGGAGCTTCTCCTTCTGATGAACTCTTTTCTATCGTCACATCGTGTTCACGGCAGGTCTCCCACACTCTTTTCTCTATCTCGAGCATATCGTTCAATCCCAGCAATTTGCTGTACGGACCGCCCAGAACGACATGTTTGATCCCGATGAGAGCGACTATGTTCGCTACTGCCGCCGTCAGGAGGTTCACAAGATGCGCCTTACCTTCTTTTTTCCCCGCTTCAACTGCACGCAGGATTCTTTCGTATTCTTCTTCAAAGCAGAAGAGCCCATAGTCGCTCTCGGTTCCCACCGTGTAAACCATCCTGCCTATCCTCGTGGTACCATATTCATTCATCCCATGGATGTGACCGTTGAGCATCAGAACACCGTTGAGGGTCTTTCCAAGATACAGATAGAAATAGTTCCAGGGAATATGCCGCGACTTCAACCACTCACCCATGGCGTACACTTTGACACCGTTCACGATGATGACTTTGGTTTGCAACCGTTTTTCCAGCAGTTCTCCCAACTTCGTACCATGGAAGGTCAAAAGGGTGTCCAAATCCGTTTCCTTAAGACATCCTGAAACACGCGGGAGTACAACCGATATCCCCACCAACCTTCCTTTTCTCTCGTTTAACTCAAATTTTTCGAAATCCTTCAGGATTGATTCGACGATATCGGAAATCTGTCTCAATTCTTTTTGCTCTCTCTTTGCGACTATCTTCAGGGATGCATCGACCAGCGCGGTAGAAACCGAATGTGCATTCACATTAACAACGAGAGCGTGAGCCACCTCCGGGTCTATATGGAGCAGGTTTCGCGGGCGTCCACCATGAACTCTCTTCTGTCCTGACCTGATGACCAATCCACTTTCCATCAGACGTTTCAGAAGTTGTGAAATGGTGGGAGAACCGGTTTCCAGTCTGCGTGCTATCTCGGATACGGAAGTCGGTTGATTGCGCCAGAGATCACACATTACCATCCAGAGATGCAAGCGCCGCCAGCTCCACGGACTTTTGATCATCTCTTCATCCTCCTTGAGATAGATATTCATCATCCTGCGTTACCTTACTCTGTGACTTCATCCATGTTTTCCACCACGATGTCCAGGATGTCATCGAGTTAAAGAGATGTATTTTCATGCTCGATAGCATTTTGGCATTATCTTCGTACAGCTTGCGTACCTCTGTTTTAGAACTTTCGAGTGCTCCGACTACCTCAGGATCGTAGAGGGTCCCAGCATGAGCGATTATTTCATTCAGAGCTTCATCGAATGTCCGTGCTTTCCTGTATGGCCGATCGTTCGTCATGGCATCGAGACTATCGGCAACGGCCACTATTCTGCTTTCCCAGGGTATCTCCGTACCCTTGAATCCCTGGGGATAACCTGTTCCATTCCATCTCTCGTGGTGGGTGAGAGCGATACGGGCTGCCACGTTCAATAT
>JAGGZV010000009.1 GCA_021161835.1 Thermotogae bacterium
GCGATAAGCGAATCACAAAGCACTTCAAGGAGTACAAAACGGTCAAACTATGAGATACCTTATCTCTGGTGTACTCATAGGCTTTGCCAACCTCGTGCCCGGTGTGAGTGGAGGTACTGTAGCCGTCTTGACCGGCGTGTATAGAGATCTCATCATCTCCATATCTTCCCTCTTTCGAATGGACTGGAACAAGCGTGCACTTAAAATCGTGGGTTTAACCGTTGTGGGTGCACTTCTGGCGATAGGCTCCGGGGCGATGGGGTTGAAGAGATCGCTGGAATATCACACTTTCGCCACGTATGCGGTGTTCTTTGGATTGGTGCTGGGGTCGCTACCCAGCGTGTTGAGAAAACTGGAGAGGTTCCACCTGTGGTTCGTGCTTTTGGGAATCGCTGTGGTAAGCTGGCCGAAATTCACCGGAAATGCTGTGGAGCTGCCTTCCTCTCCCCTCATGCTGATTGTCGGTGGATTGGTGGCGGCAGGGGCCATGGTTCTCCCCGGCTTGAGTGGGTCGCTACTCCTCCTGATAATGGGGCTGTATGAAAGAGTTATAGACGCCATAAGCGCTATGGATATGAGCAGGTTACTCCCACTGGGTATTGGTGTGATCGTTGGGATCGTTCTCTTCGTGAAAATCGTGGAATACCTCATGAAATCCCACCCTGTGTTCACGGGAAACTTCATAGTGGGACTGGTTGTGGGCTCGCTGCTGATAATATGGCCTTTCGGGCTGGAGAAGGCTTCCGTCGGTATGGGAATGTTTTTGATCATCGTGGGTGCAGGGGTCGCGATGTTCGTGGATTTCGCGGGGAGAAGGGTGGGGAACGTATGAGAGTGGCGTTGTGTCAGATGAACATAGCTTACGGAGAACCCCACAAGAACCTCGAGAAGATGCTGAGGATGATGGAGGTCCCCGCAGATCTTTACGTGTTTCCGGAGCTTTCACTGACGGGATATGCGGGCGAAAAGCTGGATGTGAACACAGAAGATGTGCGAAGGGAACTCCTGGCAACCGGAAAAACGTTGATATATGGAGATATACGTGATTCTCACAACGTGGCGGTTGCGGTGGAAACAGGGAAGGAAGTGGGTGTGTACCGAAAGGTACATTTGTTCTCACACGGCGGTGAAAACGAGTTCTTCAAACCCGGTGAAAGATACGAAAGATTTCAGATGAAAGATATGAGCATTCTTCCACTCATATGTTACGATCTCAGATTTCCCGTGGGAATATACGAGAATTCCGCCGATGTGCACGTGATAATTGTCATAGCCAATTGGCCCATGGAGAGAATAGAGCACTGGCTCACACTTCTGCGCGCGCGGAGCATAGAAAACCAGCGGTTCGTGATAGGGGTTAACAGAGTCGGCAGGACCAGATGGATATACGGAGGGTGCAGCTGCGCCTACGATCCCTGGGGCAGAGCACTTAACACTCCACACCATCACGAAGATGTGATACTGGTGGAGGTGAATCTGGAAGCGATCGAGGAGATCAAGGCACAGTTCGACACCCGCAGAGACGAGAGATTCATTTGAGTTCACCGTGGGATATTCTGAGCAGCCTCTCCTCATCCACTATGCGAACGATCTTTCCATCCTGTTCTATTATCCCGCGCTTTGCGAGTATACCGAAAACCCTGGATACCGAGGGTCTGGTGGCACCAAACCATTTTGAGAGCCCTTCCTTGGTCATTGGAAGAGGGAATCTCGTTATACCATATTTTTCACGCAACTCCAGCAGGTAATTCGCAACCTTCTCCATGAGCTCCCTCAAACTCACATCGTAAAAACGTGATGCCAGCATTGTCACCTTGTCGCTGACTATGGTCAGAAAGTTCCTCAAAACCCTTCTGTCCCTCATGAGGATATCGAGAAAGGCTTCACGCGGTATCTTTAGAAGTTTCACATCCTCCACGGCCATGAGATCGACGGGCAATCTCGGTTCGGATGAAAACAGCACACCTATGGCCACTTCGCCCGGTGCGTGTATTTTCTCGATCTCCACCACTTTCCCACTTTCTCCCACCAGCTCACCACCCAGCGTTCCTTCCAGCAACAGGATGAGTTCATCGCATTCATCCCCACGTGCCATCACTCTTCCGCCTTTGCGAAAGGTTTCCAGGGTGTGCGGGACGTGCCCAAGCAGCGCCGTCAACTTCTCCTGTGGGATACCGGAAAATAGCCTCGTTCTTGTGAGTACGTGCATCACCTTCGAAATGCCATCCAAGGTTATCACCTTCCGTGTAACATATGTTACCGCTTTGGTGAAGCCTTTCATATTATATTTTATCTGACCAAAAAGGTCAGATTTATGGGAGGTGATTCATATGGAATTCAAAATGTTCTGTTACCAGTGTTCACAGGCGGCAAACGGTGTGGGATGTACCCTGGCCGGTGTGTGTGGAAAGGGCCCGACACTTGCAAGACTCCAGGACAATCTGATATACACCATAAAGGGTATATCGGCGTATTACTATCACGCACGTGAACTGGGATACAAAGATGAAGAAATCGCAGCCTTTCTCGGAAGGGCGTTGTATTCCACCCTCACGAACATGGACTTCGATCCCGAACACTTCGTGGAACTCGCACTCGAAGCGGGTAGGATGAATATCAAGGTCATGAAGCTTCTGAAAAAAGCGCACATTGAAACCTACGGTGAACCCGCACCCGTGGAGGTTGAAACGGGTACCAGGAAAGGACATGCCATAATCGTGACGGGCCACAACCTCAAGGCTCTGGAAGAACTGCTCAAACAGACGGAAGGAAAGAACATAAACGTCTACACACATTCGGAAATGCTTCCAGCACATGGATATCCTGGATTGAGGAAGTACAAGCACCTCGCGGGTAACCTTGGAAAAGCCTGGTTCGATCAGAGAGAGCTTTTCGAAAGGATACCCGCCGCGATACTCGGCACCACCAACTGTGTGCTGATACCCAGAGAATCCTACAAAGACAGGATGTTCACCACCGGAGTGGCCAAGTTACCGGGTGTAACCCACATCGATGGATACGACTACACACCTGTTATAGAAAAGGCGCTTTCACTGCCAGAGCTCGAAGAAAAACCGGGAGATCACAAACTCATGACGGGCTTCTCCAAGAGCGTCGTTCTTCAACTCGCCGACAAGATAAAGGACCTGGTGGAAAGAGGAAAGATACGCCACTTCTTCCTGGTGGGCGGATGCGACACACCACTCAAGAAGGGTAGTTATTACAGAGAATTCGTGCAGAAACTCCCGAAGGATACGGTCGTGCTCACACTGGCCTGTGGAAAGTTCAGGTTCAACGACCTGGATCTTGGTGATATCGAAGGTATACCAAGACTCATAGATCTGGGACAGTGTAACGACGCGATTGTCGCCGTGGAAATAGTCGAAGGGCTCGCGAAACTCTTCAACGTCGACATCAACGATCTTCCTCTGACACTCGTTCTCACATGGATGGAGCAGAAGGCTGTAGCCATACTCTTCAGCCTGTTCGCACTCGGAATGAAGGGTATGTACATAGGTCCGGCCCTACCCGCATGGGTGAACGACGAAATACTCACCGTGCTACAGAAAAACTTCGATATAAAGTTCATAGGCAATCCTGAAGAAGACATCAAGACTATACTTGGAGTATAAGGATATCCCCCGCTCAGCGGGGGATATCACTACGGAATAACCTGCTCCATCTGTACAAGTGTAAAGACAGTTGTATAATAATGATACCATGGCGCGGTTGGAAAATCTGGAAAGCAGGATCCTTAAGATTCTTGAGAAATCCGGTGAACCTGTAACGGGACAGCAGCTGGCCGAAATGCTTGGAGTCACCAGACAAACTGTGGTGCAACACGTGGCTCTCCTGAGGTCACGGGGATACGAGATCATATCCACCCCGCGTGGTTACATCATGGGACGAAGCCCGAAGGGGTTTCGACGTCTGATAGCGGTCAAACACGGCATAGAGGATATACGCGAAGAACTCACCACCATAGTACAAAACGGCGGAAGAGTGGTGGATGTTATAGTGGAACATCCCGTATACGGTGAGATCCGCGGAAACCTCAACATATCCACGATGGACGATGTGGAAAGGTTCATAGCGTCCATGAAATCCAGCGAGGCCGTTCCACTACTTACTCTCTCCAGGGGCATACACCTGCACACCATAGAAGCGGATGACGAGGAAACGCTCGATGGAATCGTACAAGCGCTGGAGAAGAAGGGTATCCTTCTCGGAAGGGAGGAGAAAGGATGAAGATAGACACGATAGTATCCAGGTATGTCCCGCTTTCAAGGCAGAGAAGACTGCTGCTTCTGTTTTCACTCGCCTGGATGGCGGATGCCGC
>JAGGZV010000027.1 GCA_021161835.1 Thermotogae bacterium
GTATAGGAGCGTCAAATGGACTTGAAAAGTATATTCCATTACTTGAAAAACTTGGAAAGGAAGAGCTGGCTCCCGATGTAATTGTCTTTGGGGCACCCGCTTCCTACTACTACGATTTAAACACCTACAATCCCGTGAATACAATCATGGAACTGAATGTGCCCGTTTTAATCCTTCAGGGTGGCAAGGACTACCAGGTTACCGAAAAAGACTACAATATCTGGAAAAAAGAGATGAAAAATTGCAAGAACATAGAATACAGGTTCTATGAAGATCTCAACCATCTCTTCATCACTTCCGATGCCACACCATCACCCATAGATGTGTACAAAGCCGGACACGTTAACCTGCGTGTTATAGAGGACATAACAAAGTGGATAAAGGAGAAGTGTAACTCCACGAAGTTCTGAGTTTACGTTGTCGCCTGGGCACATAACACGCGGATATTTCTCACTTTACTCAGCTTCTCGAGCGTTATTACAGGGAAGCCAGTAATGTACGATAATTGCTGCAAAAATTGAAAACTCCTGTACCCCGGTAAAGAAGAGAAATATTATAAGGCCAAACACATCTTCTGAATGTCGAGTACTTTGTATGAAGTCATAAGAAGTATGTGGATTTCCCATCATTTGGTAATGGACTTTAGACTTCCACGAATCTCCGTATAATTATTCGCAATATGAATAGCGTTTATTCGCTATCGATTTATAGCATTATACTGTTTTTCTTCGATACTTTTCGCCTGTTCGCCAGAAATGATATACTATCACCGGTGATAGTTACTATCAGGGGTGATAGTTATGTTGTTTGATCCTGCACCTAAGAAGAATAAAAAGGAGCTTTTCGATAGGGAGGAGGAACTTAAAGAACTGCAGAAAGCTAATGTGCCAATGGTTATGGTTCTTGGGAGCCGCAGGGTGGGTAAGACCTCGCTTGTAAGGGTTTTCATGAATGAAACAAGGTACCCCTCCTTATTTATAGACTGCAGGAGATTCACGGCAACAGAATCCAGGATAGAAGACTTCGCGGAAGCAATCGCAGAAGCATTTGAAACTTTGAATAAAAAAAGAGGAACTATTAAGAAGCTATTGAAGAATGTGGAAGAAATAGAGTTCTTAAAAGTAAGGATCAAGCTAAAATCACCCAATTTGAAGAAATCTATAATTGAGGTATTTGAAAAGATAAACGAATTGGCGGAAAGGCGAAGAACGTTTTTTTACTTGATATTTGATGAGGCCCAGAATCTCCGGTTCTTTAGAAGGATGCATGGAATAGCATTCAATGAGGTTTTTGGTTACATATACGATTCATTTTCAAATGTGAAAATCGTTCTCACAGGATCTGAAGCGGGACTTCTCCGGGAATTTTTGGGTGTGGAAGATAAGGGATCTCCACTTTATGGAAGGTATATAAAGGAGATACCACTAACTCCGTTTTCAAGGGAAGATAGTTTGAAATTTTTGGAACTTGGATTTAAAGAAGTGGGGATGGAACCACGTAAAGAGGTACTTGAAATGGTGGTAGATGAGCTTGATGGTATTGTCGGTTGGCTTGTTTATTTTGGAAGGAAATGCATGGATGCTGGTGTTATAAATCATGACATGATACATGAAACATTGAAAATCGCTGAAGGTGTGGTAAAAGCCGAGCTTGATAATATTGCCAGGCTGAGCATTAGATACCTGGCCGTTTTAAAAGTCATTTCAATGGGGGCAAGTAAGTGGAAGGAGATAAAAAGTGGTGTGGAATTTCTGGAGAGGAAGAGGATAACAGATACGACTATTTCACGTTCTTTAGAAAGACTTGAAAAGATGGGATTCATTGAAAAGGTTTCTGACTCTTTTGGTGACAAAGTTTATAAAATTGTAGATCCAATTGTAGCACGCGTTTGCAAAGAAATGCGGATAGGTTAAAATTGATTCAACTATCACTGGTGATAGTTGAAGGCAGATTTCCTCCTCACCCTATTGTAGTATCTTTGCTGTATTTCCCATCTATCCATCTCATGAGTTCTATATCTAGTTCTTTCACCCGATTTTCCTTTTCCCGGACTCTGACCCGCTGTGGACTCGTATTCCAATGCTATCTTGTTGCCTTGAATTTTGATGATTATCTTCTGTTCCTGACCATTTACTACGTCACCTTTCTTACGAGTATTATCATCCGTCCAGTTTTCAAGGAATCTCAGTTCGAAGTATTGTGATATCCCTTTAAAGCCTTCCTCTCCCATTATTCCTTTCAATAACTGGTAAATATCTGCATATCCATCTGGGGAACACACTCCGACAAGACTTGACAAATGAAACTTTTGATTGTACAATTTTCAAAACATCGAGCGTAAAGGTGGGTAGAAGGTGAAGAAAATCAGGGTTCTCCGGGCTCAGATGATCGAAAATGGATTCTGGTTTTATAGCTATGACGGCACCTGTCCGTGAGTAATCAGGTGCTCCGGGCAGGTGCTAAACGTTATCTGTCCGGAGCACCCAGAAGCATAGAATGGAAGGGGTCTCCGGGCAACCGGAGACCCCTTTTATTTTGAAAGCATCTCCTGAAAGGAAGCACGGAGGTGATGAGGTGATAGCGATAAGAGGTGCGACATCGGTGGAGAAGGATACGCCTGAGCATGTGCGGAGTAGAGTAAAAGAACTGTTCGAAGAGATAGTCAGTAGAAACAAGATCAGAAGAATAGAAGCGATTATCTTCTCCGTAACGAAAGATATCCAGTCTCTGAACCCTGCCACCGTTTTGCGAGAAGATCGATCCCTCGACAGCGTTGCATTGATGTGCTTTCAGGAAGCCCAGTTCAACGGTTCACCGGAAAAGATAATAAGGATTCTGATATTCTGCGATTCCGATACGAGAGAGTTTGTTTATCTGCATGGTGCTCAGAAATTGAGGCCTGATCTTGCGGAGGTGAGAGGGTGATAGTGGTGCTGAAACCCGGTAGCGGGGATAAGGAGGTTTCTAAAATCGAAGAATTTGTTTCCAAAAGAGGATTGAAAACCTATGTCTGGAAAGGTACACAAAGGGTGGTGGTGGGCATTGTGGGCGATCTGGAATACTTCTCATCTGAGCAGGTGGAATCCCTGGGGTGTGTGGAGAGCGTCATAAGAGTACTGAAACCGTTCAAACTGGTTTCACGTGAATTCAAGACGGAAGACACCATTGTGAAGATAGGAGATGTGACAGTCGGAAACGGTTTCTTCACCGTGATGGCAGGCCCATGCGCTGTTGAAAACAGGGAAATGATAATGGAAACGGCTGAATTTCTGGCTTCACTGGGTGTGAAGATCCTCAGGGGAGGTGCCTTCAAACCACGAACTTCTCCCTATTCCTTCCAGGGGCTCGGCGTGAAAGGTTTGGAGTACCTCAGAGAAGCTGCGGACAAATACAACATGAAGGTGGTAACCGAGGTCATGAGCGAAATCGATCTCGATACAGTAGCAGAATACAGCGATATACTGCAAATAGGCTCCAGAAACGCTCAGAATTTCTCACTGTTGAAAAAGGTCGGTGAAAAGAAAAAACCGGTGCTTCTGAAAAGAGGGTTCATGAACACCGTTGAAGAAATGCTTCTGGCAGCGGAGTATGTTGCACTGCAGGATAATATGAGCATAATTCTGTGCGAGAGAGGTATACGCACGTTTGAAAAGGCAACGAGAAATACACTGGATATCTCGGCAGTACCCGTTATTCGCTCTCAATCACATCTTCCCATTGTTGTGGATCCCAGTCATGCAGCCGGTCGAAACGATATAATAACTCCACTTGCAAAAGCGGCCATGGCAGCGGGAGCACATGGAATCCTGGTAGAAGTACACCCCAGACCAGAAGAAGCACTCTCCGATGGAAAACAGAGCCTTTCGTTCAAGCAATTCGAAGAACTGTATCGCGAACTCAGGGAATTGTCCAAACCCCTGGGGGTGAACATGAATTGAAGAACGATGAATTCGCCGAGTTTAGAAACATCGGAATAATAGGAACGGGAACCATCGGGGGATCTCTGGCTATCAAGTTGAAGTCTCTGGGATACAACGTATTCGCGGATGACACGGATGAGGAGATTCTGACTCTTCTCAAGAACGTTTATGGAATCAAGCCTTTGAAGGATCACGTACACGAAGATATGGACATGTTGATATTGGCGGTTCCGATGAGAGAAGAAGAAAGGCTACTCGAAACGATCGAGTTTGGAGGATTGATAATGGATGTGGCTAGCGTCAAAAAACCTTTTATGAGCATTGCAAACCGGCGAGGTTTGAGATTCGTGGGAGGGCATCCCATGGCTGGAAGCGATCGAAGCGGAATGAAAGGCTGGAATCCTGAGATGTTCGTCAAAAGGCCCTTTCTACTGTGCAAAGGCGAGCATGCATTACCGGAAGATTCAATCAAAGTTGAAAAAGTGGTGAAAGACATCGGTGGAAATCCCATCTGGTTGAAACCCGAGGAACACGATCGGATAGTTTCCAGAGTAAGTCAGGTGACTTACTTTATATCTCTCATGGCCAGGAATCTGGGTCACGGTTACGAACGGTTTGCGGGACCGGGCTATGAATCCACCACACGTCTTTCACTTCAGAATGTTGATATGGTGCTGGATATGGTGTTTTACAACAGAGAAAACATTCTGAAAGACCTGAAAAAAGCCAGGAATATTTTGAATGAGATCATCATGCGCATAGAAGGTAAGCAGGAGGAAGAACTGCTCAGGAGTGTGGTATTGGGATGAAGATATCACCAGCTAAAAGGATTCGGGGTAACATAAAGGTACCACCCGATAAATCCATCACACATAGAGCTTTGATTTTCTCGGCAATAGCCCGAACACCTGCCGAACTCTGGAATCTTCTGGAATGTGATGATACGTTACGAACATTTAAAGCGCTCAAACAACTGGGTATCCAGTTCAAAGGTGATTTCAAACATCTAGAAGTGTGGCCACGCGAATTCGCCGAACCCATTTCACCGCTGTACTGTGGAAATTCCGGTACCACCGCAAGGCTGATGACCGGATTGTTGGCGGCTAAAAAGGGATTTTACATCCTGTACGGTGATGAATCGCTCTCCAGACGACCAATGAGGAGAGTCGTGGAACCCCTGAAGAAGATGGGAGCAAATATAGCGGGAAGGAATGATGACGATAATCTTCCCATTGCCATAAAAGGTGAAAAGCTACTCGGCCACCGACACGAACTCAAGATAGCAAGTGCACAGGTAAAAAGCGCTCTACTGCTTGCAGGCCTGAACGCGGAAGGTGAAACGGTGGTAAAAGAACCGTACAAAAGCAGGGATCACTCTGAACGGCTTCTGAAAATCATGGGAGCCGATATCTCGGGAAATGGTTGTGAGATCATTATAAGGCCTTCAGAGCTGTCAGGTATTTCCTTCGAAATCCCCGGCGATTTTTCTTCAGCTGCTTTCTTCATAACCCTCGCCGTTCTACATCCAAACGCCGAGATTATCATCGAAGGAGTCAATTTGAACGAAACACGTCTGGGATTGCTGAAAGCACTCAAAGATATGGGAGCAAATATCGAGTGTGAAATCGTTTCTCTCGATCCTGAACCTGTGGGTACAATCAAAGCTACATCCTCACGCTTGAAAGGAGTTGAAGTGGATGCATTGATGATACCTTCGATGATCGATGAACTCCCTCTTCTTGCCCTTGCAGGCGTCTTCGCAGAAGGAATCACCAGAGTATCGGATGCTTACGAACTCCGAAAAAAGGAATCAGATAGGATAAAGGCAACCGTAGAAAACTTCAAAAAATTGGGAATAGAGATTGAGGAATACCCCGATGGATTTGTGATACAGGGACCTCAGAAATTGAAGGGTGGGAAAGGTGCCACGTACGGTGATCATAGAATAGCGATGATGCTTGCTATAGCTGGAGCGCTGTCGGAGGAGGGTGTCCACCTGGACGATGTCGAGTGTGTTGGCATTTCCTTCCCCACGTTTTTCCAGCTCCTGGAGGTGATAACATATTGAAATTTTCCATCATCGGCTATCCTCTGGCACACAGTCTTTCGCCCAGAATATACAACACCTATTTTGAGAGAATAAGCGTGAATGCACGTTACACACCTCTGGAAATCAAACCTGAAGAGTTCGAAGAGAGAATATGGGAAGTTGTCAGGGATTTTCGAGGATTCAACGTGACCATTCCACACAAAGAACGAGTGACTCCATTCGTTGAACTCGATGAGGAAAGCAGGATCATAGGTGCGGTAAATTGTGTGTGTGAAGGTAAAGGACACAACACCGACTGGATAGGATTTCTCAGGTCTTTAAGAGACATCAAACTCGTGGAACCCGTTACAGTGGTTGGAGCAGGTGGAGCCGCGCGAGCCATCGTGTTTGGATTGGCAAAGCTCAACGTGAAGAACATTCATCTCGTGAATCGGACGATAGAAAGAGCAAAACACATGGCAAAACTGTTCTCATCCATAGGTCTTAGAATAAAGGTATGGGACCTGCCGTCTCTGTCACGGGCCGTTTGTGAATCTTACACACTTATAAACACCACTTCCCTTGGTCTGAAAGGAGAAAATCTTCCATTGAAACCAGATGAAATGTGTCATCTTACACTGGTCTACGATGTCATATATTCTGAAACGCCGCTTCAAACCGTGGCCAGAAAAATGGGGATACCTGTTGTCGACGGGAAAGCCATGCTGTACCATCAGGCGGTTGAAAATCTCAAAATCTGGCGATTGCTGAAGGATCCAAAAGCTTTTGAAGAAGTTTTTAAGGAGGTGGTGAGTTGAAAATAACGATAGCAGGCGATTCACACGGACCATGTATGATCGGTGTAATGGAAGGTGTCCCGGCCGGATTCAAAATAGATATGAAAAAGATCAATCACGATCTGTCAAGACGTCAGGGAGGATATGGTCGAGGAAACAGAATGAAACTCGAACAGGATGAGGTACGGATAATTGCGGGAACATGGAAAGGCTACACAACGGGTGCTCCACTGGTACTGAGCGTAGAGAACAGAGCATCCAACCCTGTCGACAAACCACGCACCGTTCCCAGACCTGGACACGCAGATTATTCGGCGTGGGCAAAATACGGATTACCGGACTTGAACGCCTATACGGAAAGGAGCAGTGCGCGTTCCACGGTGACGTGGGTAGCGCTGGGCAGCGTGGCCAAGCAGTTCGTCGAACTCTTCAACGTAAAGGTGTATGGATACGTGGTGGCCATAGGATCGGTATGCGCAGAAACGATCCCCGAAAAGCGTGAAGAATTGCTAAAACTGCGCGATGAATCGGCGGTTTACTGCCCGGATTCTCAGGCAACGAAAAAAATGCTGGAGGAGATAGATAGGGCGAAAGAATCGGGAGACACCCTTGGAGGAAGTTTCAGGGTTATAGCAGAAGGTGTACCGGCAGGATTGGGGGGATACTCGACCCCATTCGAAAGGCTCGATTCACGTATAGCTTCTTTCTTTTTGGCCATTCCCTCAATAAAAGGTGTGATCATTGGATGCGAA
Source organism: Thermotogae bacterium (assembly GCA_021161835.1). Classification (GTDB taxonomy): domain Bacteria; phylum Thermotogota; class Thermotogae; order UBA12178; family UBA12178; genus JAGGZV01. The sequence continues at coordinate 7,499 of JAGGZV010000027.1, forward strand.
GACTTTTACCGCCCTGGTAGTCAGTACCATGATGAGTTCCACATTGAAAATGGAAAAATCAGAAGAAAGTCCAACAACGCGGGTGGAATAGAAGGAGGTATAACGAACGGAGAACCCATTGTGGTTACTGCCTATCTCAAACCCATTCCCACTCTCAGGAAATCTCTAAATTCGGTAGATTTGAAGAGAAAAGAACCAGCAAAGACATCGTATATACGTTCGGATACAACGGTGGTGCCAGCTGCATCCGTGGTAGGGGAAGCGGCACTCGCACTCGTGCTCATGGATGCATGGCTTGAAAGATGGGGATGTGACAACGTGGACAGTATACGGAGGAGGTACCATGAGGATATTTCTGGTTGGCATGATGGGATCCGGTAAAACAACGGTGGGTAAAAAAATAGCGGAAGCTCTGGATATGAAATTTCTGGATATGGATGAAATGATAGAAATGCGCCACGGGAAGAGTGTAATGAAGATCTTTGAAGATGAGGGTGAAAAAGTCTTTCGAGAATCTGAGAAACGAATCCTGAAAGAAATAATCTCTGAAGAAGATGGTGTAGTGGTGGCCACCGGTGGTGGTGTGGTACTCGACCCGGAAAACAGGGAATTGCTGAAAAAAGAAAAAACTTTTTTTCTAGATGTACCTCTGGAAGAACTCATGATACGTGTGGATCCATTTACACGCCCGTTGATAAAAGACGACGTCAATAAACTGAAGAAAATATGGGAAGAAAGAAAAGAACTCTACATGGAATTCGAAAAGATACCCCTTCGAAATCTTAAACCATGGGAAGCTGTGGCACGGATCTGCATGGAAGTGGTGAATGGCAATGAAATGATCATAGAATCGAACGTTCATCCCCTGATCATCAAGCTGGGGGGATTGAAAAAAGCGAGAAAATACAGATACGTTTTCACCACCGAAAGAATAGCCAGGATATACGAACCCTATCTCCCGGAAGATTCACTGATATTACCCGATGGCGAAGAAACGAAAAGCTTTGACTACTTGAAGGTATGCTACGAATACCTCATGGAAAGGAAGATAACCAAAGATGAAACGTTGATCGGAATCGGGGGAGGAGCGCTTACAGACCTCACAGGGTTCGTGTCTTCCACTTTCAAGAGAGGGACGGGATTGGTCCTCTTTCCAACTACCCTGCTTGCACAGGTGGATGCCGCTGTAGGTGGCAAAAATGCGATAAATTTCGGAGGCGTCAAGAACATCGTGGGAACGATCAAAATGCCAGATGAGGTCATCATGGATCCTGTTGTGGTGCTGTCCATGGACGATGACAGATTTCGAGAAGGACTGGTGGAAGCATTCAAAATGAGTTTGTTATCCGGCAGAGGATTGGAAATATTCGTAGAAAAGACAACCGAACTCCTGAAGCGGAAGCTGTCAGCACTCCTCGAAATAGTGAGAATATCCGCTGAGGAAAAGTTGAAAGTGGTGGAAAAAGATCCCAATGATGCGGGGGTGAGGAAAATACTCAATCTGGGTCACACCCTGGGACATGCCGTGGAGTCCATTCTGGGTATTCCACACGGCCTGGCAGTAGCATGGGGAATTGAAAAGGAAATGGCTTTATTCGTCAAAAAAGGAATGGTGGAGAAGAAGTTCTATGAAGAAGTCCGCAACGTGCTCGAACGAATTGTGGATTTTTCCTCGTTCGAAAGTGTTAAAGCGGAAGAAGTGATGCAATTGGTGGTTAACGATAAGAAAGGATCCAGGACGGGAAAGATTCACATACCGATTGTCGATGGACCGGGGAAAGTGCAGCTCGTGCCCATTGAACCGGTTGAATTGATGGAGGTGTTAAGAGATGAAGATACTGGTAATTAATGGACCAAATCTCAATATGCTACATCTTCGTACGACGGAGCATTACGGTAATAAATCTTATGAACAGCTGGTCAAACTTCTGAAAACCTGGGGTAGAAAAAAAGAGGTAGAAGTGGAGGTTTTTCAATCGAATCACGAAGGGGAAATAATAGATAGAATCCACAGGCTGGACTACGATGCCCTCGTCATAAATCCTGGAGCCTTCACACACTACAGCTATGCCATCAGGGATGCGCTGGAACTGGTGGATAAACCCAAAATAGAGGTGCATCTCTCCAACATTCATTCGAGGGAGGATTTCAGAAAAGTGAGCATAACAGCTCAAACATGTGAAGGTGTTATAAGCGGCTTCAAAGAATACTCATATATACTGGCGCTGGAATACATTGTAGAAAAATATGGATCTGGTGAGCGCATGCCATGACTCATACGCCCACCAGATTTATGGTGAGACCATCATCCGTGGCATCGACCACTATTCTATGTTTGTTCCCATCTTCCTCCAGATCGAGCAACAACTTTGCCACAGGTGTTACTATTTCCTGTTCTATTAAACGCCTCAACGGCCTTGCACCGTAAGCGGGGGAATACCCATTTTCCGCAAGATAACTTCTAGCATTTTCCGTAATCTCAAGTTCCACGTTCTTCTCCTTCAACATCTTCTCGACCTCACGCAGTTGTAAATCCACGATTCTCTTAACGTCCTCCATTCTCAGAGGGTTGAAAAGAACGACCGCATCGAGTCGATTCAGAAATTCGGGTTTAAAAGTATTCTTAAGTTCCTCATATATGGTTTCTTCATCGAGTTCGGAGCCATTCATAGCAGCTTCGGCCATATAGGCTCCAGCTATGTTACTGGTCATTATTATTATGGTATTTTTGAAGTCCACAGTGTTTCCTTTACCATCCGTCAACCTTCCATCGTCGAAAACCTGAAGCAGAAGGTTGAACACATCAGGATGTGCTTTCTCTATTTCGTCAAGCAAAATCACAGAGTAGGGCCTTCTGCGCACCGCTTCCGTCAACTGCCCCGCCTCTTCGTAACCAACGTATCCGGGAGGAGCACCTATCAAACGAGAAATGCTGTGTTTTTCCATGTATTCCGACATATCCACGCGTATCAACGCTTCCTCACTGCCGAACAGAACTTCTGCGAGAGTTCTGGCCAGCTCCGTCTTTCCCACACCGGTAGGACCGAGAAACAGGAAAACACCAGCAGGTTTTCTGGGATTCTTCAAACCCATACGTGCTCGCCGTATGGTATCCGCTACCAGCCGGACAGCTCCTTCCTGATTCACAAAGCGCTGATGTATAATGCTTTCGAGCTCTTTCAATTTTTTCTTCTCCGGTTCCAACATCTTACTGACAGGTATACCAGTCCACTGTTGCACCACCTGGGCCACGATTTCACCGTCGACTTTCAATTTCTCCTCTTTGTTCACTTCCCATTCCTTTCTGAGGGCTTCCAGCCTTTCCCGAAGTTCCTGCAACTCTATCTTGAGTCTGGCAGCCTTCTCATAATCGCCGTCAGTAACGGCTCTGTTCATCTCCTCCATTTTCCTCTGAACTTTCTCTTCCATTTCTCCTATGCTTTTTGGAACGAAGGATGCTTCCAATCGCACCCGCGAAGCTGCTTCATCTATCAAATCTATAGCCTTGTCCGGAAGAAATCTATCGGTTATGAATCGATCGGCCAGCTGAACGGCAGTTCTCAACGCATCATCGGTTATGAAAACCTGATGGTGTTTCTCGAAAACCTCCTTAACACCTTTTAACATTTCGTACGCTTCTTCCTGCGTCGGCTCGTTGACCATAACCGGCATGAACCTTCTCTCGAGAGCCTTATCCTTCTCTATGAAACGTCTGTATTCTTCCACAGTGGTAGCACCTATACACTGAAGCTCCCCACGTGCAAGGGCGGGCTTCATGAGATTTGCAGCGTCCATGGCGCCCTCCGCACTTCCAGCACCCACAACATTGTGTATCTCATCTATGAAGAGAACGATCTCTCCCGCTCTTTTCTTCACTGCGTCTATTACCCCTTTCATCCTCTCCTCGAATTCTCCCCTGAGTTTGGTCCCAGCAACCAATCTACCCATGTCCAGGGCAAGCACCTTCCTGTTCCTCATGTAAGCTGGAACGTCTCCCCTGACTATCCTATGTGCCAGACCTTCGACTATCGCCGTTTTACCCACCCCGGGATCTCCTATCAACACAGGATTATTCTTGGTCTTCCTTCCAAGGATCTGTATCACTCTCTTTATTTCCTCATCACGTCCCACAACAGGCATGAGCTTCCCTTCACGCGCCATGGCGGTCAAATCCACCGTAAATCGTGCCAGAAAATCCGCGTTCTCTTCTTCAATCGTTTCCCCGCTCTTCCGAAGTTCAAGGATGGCAGAATATACTTTATCCAGGGAAGCCCCATGACGATACAAAACTCTGGCTACCGAAGTTTCAGGGTGTTTCAACATGGAAAGCAGTAAATGCTCCGTCCCTATTTTTTCATCCTGCATCCTCTTCGCTTCTGCACGGGCTGTCTCTATTATGTGGCGAGCATCGGGTGTTATGAAAATCTGAACGATACTACCACCCGGGACGGTTACATTCTTGTAATTCCTCATGGAATCGATGACGTCATTTTTCAAAGCCTCAAGATTCACCCCTATCTTCTCCAGAGCTTCAACTGCCGTGTTTTCACCATCCTCCAAAATTGCCAGAAGTATGTGTTCGCCAGCCATCTGATTCTGCTTGAATCTGCTGAGTACATCCTGTATCGACATCATGATTTGATATGCTTTTTGGGTGAAATCCTCGGGATTGAACAATTTCTTCACCTCCATGAAGCTAAATTCGAGGCGGGCCAGAGCCCGCCTCGAATCATTCTATTTTCACATCTATGACCCTGGGTTTCGAAGACTCCTTCTTCGGTATCTCAATTTTGAGCACGCCCTTGTCGTAACTCGCCTTTATCTTATCCACGTCCACGTACTCCGGCAGATTCAAAGTCCTCTGGAAGGAACCGTAGCATCTTTCAACTACATGGTAGTTGCGCTTTTTGGTTTCCTTTTCCTGCTTCTTCTCTCCGCTGATCACCAGCATGTTGTCCTCGACTTTTACCTTTACCTCATCTTTGCTCATGCCGGGTATCTCAACTTCGACGTAGAAGTTATCGTCGTCCTCGTAGATATCCAGGTCGGGTACGAAATAAGTGGAGCGTTCTCTTCTCTCGGATCTGAAGAATTCATCGAAAAGCCTATCTATTTCCCTTTGAAGCTCGCGAAAAGGCCTGAAAACGCTCTCCCTCCTGATATCCAACATACTCCCACCTCCATCCACAATTATTTTTTACTTGTTCTCTTCATAATCAGCATCCACGGTCTTGCCACCAGAAGAATCACCGCCACCCTGCTTATCCTCCGTTCCGCCACCTGCTGCAGCTCTCTGGGCACTCTGATAGAGATACTGCCCTATGGAGGTACTTTCTCTCTGAAGTTCATCGAACAGGATCTTGATACGCTGGACGTTGTTCTCTTCTATGGCTTTCCTCAAATCGCCTATCAGAGACTCGAGTTTGGCTTTCAAATCACCAGGTATCTTATCGCCGTATTCCCTGAGAGCTTTTTCCACCGAATATGCCAGATCATCTGCTCTGTTCTTGAGTTCAATCTCCTCCTTTCTTCTTCTGTCCTGTTCTTCATATCGTTTGGCATCCTGGATGATCCTCTCTATTTCCTCGGGAGACAGTTTGTGCCGACCTGTCACCACCATCGATTGTTCCTTGTTGGTGGCGAGATCTTTAGCCGAAACGTTGACTATACCGTCACTGTCTATATCAAAAGTTACCTCTATTTGTGGAACACCACGCGGAGCTGGTGGAATACCCGTTAATCTGAAGCTTCCAAGGAATATGTTTTCACTGGCGATAGGTCTCTCACCCTGATATACCCGCACCTCGACTTCTGTCTGTCCATCCTCAGCGGTGGTGAATATCTTGCTTCGTTTGACGGGAATCTTTGTGTTCCTTTCGATTATAGGTTCCATGAGACCACCCTTTACCTCAACACCTAGCGTGAGGGGTGTAACATCAACGAGAACGAGATCCTTCTGTAATTCGCCGGCCAATATGGCAGCCTGTATCGCAGCACCTATGGCCACGGCTTCGTCGGGGTTCACGCTCTTGTTCGGTTCCTTGCCGAAGAAATCTTTCAGGAACTTCTGTACCAGTGGCATCCTGGTGGTTCCACCAACCAGTATGATCTCATCTATGTCGTTCGGTGAAACTCTGGCATCGTTGAGCACCCTCTCTATAGGTTCACGCGTCATCTCTACGAGCTCTCTTGCCAGAGCTTCCAGCGTTGCCCTGGTCAACCTCGCTTCAAGATGCAGGGGACCACTTTCCTTGGTTGCAGTTATGTAAGGCAAGCTGATATCCGTTTCCAGCTTCGTTGACAACTCTATCTTTGCCTTCTCGGCTGCATCCTTCAATCTTTGAAGTGCCTGCTTGTCCTCGCGCAGATCCATTCCATGCTCTTTCCTGAACTGTTCGGCAAGCCAGTCTATTATCCTTTGATCTATATCATCACCACCAAGATGGTTGTTACCGGCGGTGGCTTTAACTTCCACAACACCGTCACCTATTTCCAGAAGCGATACATCGAAAGTACCTCCACCGAAGTCGTACACTATAACCAGCTGTTCACCCTTTGCTTTGTCCAACCCGTATGCTATGGCGGCAGCGGTGGGTTCGTTTATGATTCTCAATACATCGAATCCTGCTATTATCCCGGCTTCCTTGGTAGCCTGTCTTTGAGCATCGTTGAAATAAGCAGGACAGGTTATAACGGCTCTTTTTATAGAACCGGCAAGATAACTCTCGGCGTCTGACTTGAGTTTCTTCAAGATGAAAGCACTTATCTCCTGAGGTGTGTATTCTTTGTCGTCTATCTTCACCTTGTAATCCGATCCCATCTTTCTTTTTATGGATCTTATGGTTCTCTCTGCGTTGAGTATGGCCTGCCGCTTCGCTGGTTCTCCAACGATTATCTCACCACTCTTGCTGAAAGCGACAACTGAAGGAGTTATACGATTACCTTCAGCATTTGGAATTACCTCAACGGAACCGTCGGGTTTTACATGAGCAACCACAGAATTGGTGGTTCCCAGGTCTATACCCACTACGAATTCTTTGGACATATCATCACCTCCATCATCTCTCCAGACCTTCCACCATGATTATATGGAACCTCCAAAGGGTTGTCAAGGCGTTTGAGAATAATATGGTAGGTAAGCAAAATAAGACTTCAGGTCAATTACAGGCTATGACATTATTTTGTTACATAGCTGTATAGCGATCTTATGATTAGAATGATAATACGTTCTTTACAGAAGGCTTTTCACTTTTTCCAGCACTTCCCGCGGTGTTCTTCCAAACACTCTTATCATGGCTTCCTTGCCCCAGAAACCCTCGTCCCATATCAAATCAGGCGGGGTTGAAGAAAGCATCACGGTCCTGGAAATTGCCCATTTGAGAGATTCTCCTTCCGCTCTCCTGATATTTTCGGGTTCCTCTGAACGATCCAGTTTAAATGTTTTGAGCCCCATCTTCCTGGCCTTTTCAACGTATCCAGGCTCGTACCGCACGTTGGTGACGCAACGAATGTAAGGATATTTTCTCATCATCTCCAGAACCATGCGGGCTGTATGAGAACGCCCCTCAAACGATGGAGAAGAGACGATAATGGCTCTATCCCTACATAATCGTATTCTTCCGGGAATTTTAGCGACCTCTTCTTCATTCCTGGCCCATGGAAGTGCATAGGAGATGTTCTGACCTACCTCCGGAACAGTTTTCGGAGCGATTTTCAGAAACTCTTCCAGTATATCCGTCAACTCTTTCAAGGTTGCCCGTTCTATCCATCCACGCAGAATACGCTCGGTTGTGACATAGCCATCGGATACTTTCAATACCTCCATCATGAAGCTCATGGCTGACCTAATGGCTTCTTCCGGTGGATAACGCATGGCGAGATATGCAGTGAAAGCCGACGAAAAAGCACAACCGGTCCCGTGAAAATCACCGTTTACCATGGGGGTTTTGAACTCTTTGCCTCTGTACCTCACCACCACTTCGTTTTCCATCAGATTTTTACACGTTACGAGAAAATGCTCTCTTTCTTCTCCCATTTCTTTGTACTCCTCTTCGTTGAGAATGACGTAATCTGCAAAATCCAGGAATTTCTTTACCGCATTGGGCTTCAGAAAATCGTAGCCCGATGAGGAACGCAGTATAATGTTCCAGACGATCACAGCATGTGGAAATCTGGATCTCAGCATTTTTACAATTTCAGGAGATGCCAGACCCACTTTAACGATATCGGGATCATGTAAAAGGGAAAGTTCTTCTTTCAATTCTTCGGGGGTTCGAAAGTACACCTTCTCCACAGCTCTCATGTTCTGTACAGTGAATGCCGCGATAACCCCATGAACCTCGTGACCGAATCCAGCTAGAACTTTCACATCCTGAATGAAGCCTGCTCCACCCGATGGATCAAGACCCGAAACGATCAGTACCCTCATCCCAAACCCCTCCAATACGACAAAAGTTTGTCCAGTCCCTCACATTCGGGAGTTGCCTCCAGCACAAAATCCACATCGAAGGAACGTATAAATTCCAATATCTTTCTGAACATCTTCCTTTCCCCCCAGGGAGCATGATGGCATTTGATGTAGCTGATCGGATCTGCATAATATATGTGAAATTCTTCGATGAACTCCGATAATCTTTCTATAAAATTGATCGGATTGAACCCGTACATTTCTGAGTCGAGAAGAAGGTGTCCTATATCCACACACATCCCCACACCAGTTTCCGTCAGGAAAAATCGAAAATCGTCAGCACTATGAAAGCAGACGTTTCCGTACACGTTTTCCACACGAATCCTCATAATTCTGGAAAGTTTCACAACATGAGCAACAACTTCATTCCATAAAATCCTCCAATCTTCATCTTGATGCGCTGTTGGAAAATGTATCACCATGTATTCAGCTCCCAGAGTTCTGGCAATATGTGCACATATCTCGTTCACGGAAAAAGTTCGATCACGCTTTTCGGGATCCAGAGAAGTGGGAGAAGGGTGAGAACCGTACGACAATATGAAGGGTGCATGCACACCGAATGGTCTGGCTTTTCTCTTCAGAAAATCCACCACGACTTCAAGATCTGCAGGCTTGAAAAAACCAAGTTCGTAAAGCTCTGCTTCGGGGAGCATATCGATGAGCTCCACCGAGCTCCGTATTAAACTGGTCGAAACTCCTCTGCGCACAGATAATCCTCCACTATTTTGAGCGCACAAAATGGACCACACATTGAACAACCTTTATCAACATATGGTCTTTTTTCTATCTTGTAGCGTGCTCTTTCACTGTGTACCGCCAGTGAAAACATTTCATCCCAATCGAACCTTTTTCTGGCCTGAGCCATCTTCTTTTCCAGCTTTATGGCGAAAGGATGTCCTTTCGCCACGTCCGCCACGATCGCGGCTATTTTCGTGACGATAACCCCTTCCTTCACATCCTCCATTGTTGGAAGTGAAAGATGCTCTGATGGTGTAACGTAACAAAGAAAATCGGCTCCATGATAAGCAGCCAGCGCGCCACCGATAGCAGCGGCTACGTGATCGTATCCAAGGGCTCTGTCGGTTGGTAAGGGACCAAGCAGGAAAATCGGCGCGCCCGAAGTGATTCTTTTCATGAGTTTCACGTTCATCTCTATTTGATCCAATGGCACGTGACCGGGCCCTTCCACCATAACCTGGACACCTCTTTTGCGCGCCCTCTCCACCAGCTCACCCAGTATGAAGAGCTCTTCCAGCTGCTGGGGATCCGTGGCATCCATGACGGCTCCTGGACGCATGGCATCGCCAAGACTCAACGTCACATCGTATTCCCTCGCCATATCCAGTACTTCATCGAAGTACTTATAGAAAGGATTCTCGGCGTTATTCACTATCATCCATCCTGCTATTATCGCGCCACCCCGACTGACCATCTTAAGAATCCTTTTTGAATCTTTTAGATAACGAAGGGAACGATTCGTGACACCCACATGTATGGTCATGAAATCCACGCCATCCTCCGCATGTTGTCGAAAAAGTTCAAGAAAATCAGCTTCCGAAAACTCAACCACTTTCCGCCCTGTTTCCAGAGCTCTTACAGCGGCATCGTATATGGGAACCGACCCAACGGGTACTGGGAGCATTTCCACCATCCGTTGTCTTATTTCCCTGGTTTTCCCCCAGGTTGAGAGTACCATGACCGCATCCGCACCGGCTTCAACAGCGATTCTCGCTTTCTTAAGTTCTTCCTCCATCGAAGAATAACCGTAAGACGTTCCCACGTTAACATTCACTTTCGTCAAAAAGCCTTCACCTATCACCCGAGGAGCTTTCACAAAATGTCTTTTGTTCCGCGGAAGCACGGCTTTACCCGCTTTAATGGCATCAATTACCTTCCCGATATCCACACCTTCCAGTTGCGCGGCCTCCCTCATTTCTTCTGTCAAAGTGTCACTTACAGCAGCTTCTAACTGTGTCACTTTTTTCACCCAGCCTTTCGGAAACGATCTTTGCTATTTTCAACCCGGAGAGAACCATTCCACCAAATATCGGCCCCATCCTCGGGCCTCCATGTACGGCGGTGGCTGCCATGCCAGAGACCAGAAGTCCCGGATATATCTCACGGGTGTTGTCAACAACGAACTTTTCAGCGGTTTCAGCATTCATCGGAAATTCCACCTTGACTTCCAAAAGTCCCCTCCTGGCCAGAAGATTGACGACATTTGCAGGATGACCGGTGCTGTCCACAACGAAATTCGACTTTACGGTTATGGGATCAACGTGCAGTTTCTGGGTTCGCACGGGTCCCCAATTCACCACGACACCGCAAACTCTGTTGTGATGAACCGCCACATCTTCAACAGTCACGTTATTGAAGATCACCACGCCTTTCTTGGTTGTATTGTATATGAGCGCAGAGGCAAAATGCACAGAATCCACGATGATATGTTCATCCTGCTGCCTGTAATGCACCTGAAGCTCGTTCAAATAATCCTCAAGATCCCGCTCGAGTATGATCTCGTTGAACATCATTCCTCCACCCCATATTCCCCCGCCTGGTACATTTCTCTCCTCGAATATTGCCGTCTTGTAGCCAGCTTTGGCGAGTTCATAAGCAGCCACCAGGCCACTGGGGCCGGCACCCACTACCGCCACATCGAGTTCCAGATTATCCAGGAGTTTCGTGAAGAATCCCTCGACGATACCCTTGGATATCAGAACATCCCACACTTTTTCATACCTCCTTTTTAAAAAATAAATCCCTCCATCGACGGAGGGAAAATCTATGCTTTCGATACCGCCCTTCCCTCCCTCCGCCGGCATTACCCGGATCAGGTTCTGGGGTCGAGGGTTTCCACCCTCCTCTCAGCCCCGGTATCAGGAGCTCCCCCGGAAGGGCACCATTCAGATTATATCATTTACATATAAAGTGCTATACTCTCTATTGATTAAAAAGAACATCGGTGGTGACCGGTTTTGCTAGATACACCCCCTATGATATTCACCGAACATTTCAACGCTCCGGTCGAACGAGTCTGGAAGGTATTCGTGAATGAACGAGGTTGGGATCCATGGTTCACGGATGGCATGTGGATGGAATTGAAAAATGGAGGCAGAATCCGTTTCCGCTGGGAACGTTTGACAAATGGTGAAGTGGTGGAAGACAACGGTTACACGGTAATAATGGTGGAAAACAGAAGATGGGAATTCTGGTGGTACGAATATGAAAAGGGATATCGATCACATGTGGAAATGGTGTTTCGCAAAGACTCCGCAGGAGGAACATGGCTGACCGTAACGGATTACACCACGATCTCCAGACTCGATGAACTTACCATAAAATACGGTTGTGCATACGGCTGGGGACAGATGCTTCTTCTGGCGAAACTTTACGTGGAAAAAGGATTGGTAGTTATATGAGTTCAATATATTATCTCTATATCGCCCTGCTTTACACGCCCCAGAATTTCCGCTCCAATTTTACGAGTCACACCATTTACCTTTTCCTCATCTACCACTAGAATCATGCCATATCCCATGTTGAAAGTGGATAACGCTTCCTGGAAATCCACGTATCTCAACACCCAGTCCACATAATCCCTTCTCTTCAATTCAAGGTGTGCACCCAGACCTTTCAGGATCCTCTTCAAAGCTCGCACGATCCCTCCACCCGTCACATGCGCCAGTGCTTTCACATCACCGAGCACTTCCAAAGTTTCAGAATATATTCGCGTACCGGATAAAAGATCAAAAGATAGAGAAGTTAATGAAAGGTTTTCCTCATCCAGAATTCTCCTGATGAGTGTCCAGCCATTGGAATGGAATCCACTTGCCTTCAATCCCAGAATCACATCACCTGGATTCACATCCTCAACCGGAGGTCGTTGAATCAAAACCCCGATACAGAAACCAACCGCATCCCATTCACCACCATAAATTCCCGGCATTTCCGCGGTTTCTCCCGCAACCAGACTCATTCCCAGCTCTTCAAGGATCTCGATCAAACAACTTACGAACTCGAAATGTTCTTTCGATATTCTCTCGACTCCAAGGTAGTCCAGAAAAGCCAGAGGTCTCGCACCCACCGCCACGAGATCGTTATAATTCATAGCAACGAGATCCATAGCAGCATCGCGCCATCTTCCATATTTCCTGTGTAATATCAGTTTTGTACCTATTCCATCTGCTGTAACCGCTATGGGAGGATCTGTGAAGTTCAGTATAGCAGCATAACCTGTTGGCTCCTCATACAACCATTCTGGGCGCTTAACCGCTCGCTTTATGTGTTCTGCGAAGGTTTCTCCCCTTTCCACATCCACTCCCGCATCCCTGTAAGTGTATTTCACAGTGCTATATCCCTCCTGTAATATTTTCCTGGAAATTCCACCTTTTCAGCATTTAGATAGGCGTTCTTCCGCGCCTCATCTTTCGTCTTACCTGCCCCCATTGAATGGATCACTCTACCGCCACTTACTACAAGTTTACCGTTGACCTGCGAAACACCAGCGAAGAAGTAAAGCCCCTCTTCTGGCATCGTTATCTCCTGACCCTTTCTCGGCGAATCAGGATAACCTTCAGAAGCCAGTACCACATCCACCGCATATCCCCGGGGATTGAACTCTCCCATTTTCGAACCCTCGAAGGCCTTTAAAATGTTGTCCACAAACCCCTCTGGATCCAGAAGAACAACCACTTCCGTTTCTGGATCACCCAGACGAACGTTATATTCCAAAATGAAAGGTTCACCATCCACAAGCATCAACCCCAGATACAGGAACCCCCGGTAAGTGTATCCCTCCCTATCCAGAGCCCAGAGAGTTCTGTGCACGAGTTCTTCTATGGCTTCTACCGTTTTCGCAGGTACCTCAACGGGTCCCCACGATCCCATACCTCCCGTGTTCGGCCCACCATCGCCGTCTCTGAGCTTTTTGTAGTCCCTGACGAAGGGTAGAAGCACAAAATCACTTCCATTGATGAGAGCCATCGCCGAGAGTTCCTCTCCCTTCAGAAATTCATCGATAACCAGCGGACCTTTGACCCCCTTTAATAACTCACCGCTTATCAATTTTGAACCCTTTTCGATGGCCTCATTCACGTCTTTGAGTATCAAAACGCCTTTACCTCCGGCAAGACCATCGGCTTTGAGCACATAGGGAGGGGAAAAGCTCCTGAGTTTGTCAGGTAATTCTTCAGGAGAATGTACCACTTCGAATCTCGCTGTCCTTATGCCATGCCGTTTCATGAACTCCTTCGCGAAGACTTTGGAGCCTTCCAGACGTGCAACTTCCGCTTTTGGCCCGAAAACCATCTCGGAAACGTTGGCAACACCATCCACCAGGTACCTCTCTGAACCGGGTATCACCAGACCTTCTTCTATTCTTTTTACAGTTTCTAGACCATCATAGGAGTGATTCACGCCGTCTTTCGCCGTCCCTGCGTTACCTGGATAATAATGCACTTCGAAACCACATCTTCTGAAAGCCCAGCCGATCGCATGCTCTCTACCACCAGATCCCAGGATATGAACTTTTCTCACTCTTCCACCCCCGGTTCCTTCAATGTCTGAAGACGCGGCCAGGTGCTTCATAAAAAGTTATGCCGAGTCTTTCCGCACTCGACAACACCTCAGCATCCCTTATCGAACCAAGAGGAGCCACCACGTATCTGACTCCGGCTTCTGCCAGCACCTCCAGACCATCGGGGAAAGGGAAGAAGGCATCGGAAGCAGCCACAGCGTCCCTTGCTTTTTCGCTTGCCAGGACAGTGGCAAGCCAGGCTGCCCTCTTCCTGGAGGGCTGACCACTTCCTATTCCCACCGTTACCCCATTGTTTACCAGCACTATGGCGTTGGACTTCACACCTTCCACTACCTTGAAGGCCAGCCAGAGATCGCGTAGTTTTTCAGAGGGAGCCGGTGTTCCCACCTTGAGCCTCATCTCACCATCCGGCAGTTTTCGTTCACCAACCACCAGTGCGCCGAAGGCGAATCGTCCGGTTTTCGCCTCATAATCCTTCTGGATTTTGAGTATACGCGTTTTTTTCTTCGAAAGCATTTCGAGAGCCCCAGGAGTATAATCTGGAGCCACGATAACCTCCAGATATGTCTTCAAAACCTCGACCACTGATTCATCCAACTCAAAATTGACAGCAAGTATGCCTCCGTAGCTGGATTCGGCATCTGCATTCAACGCTTTCAACACAACTTCTCTTTCTTCTCCTTTCCTTCCCACAGCGGCTCCACATGGAGATTGATGCTTTACCACGACGGCTCCGGGAATCTCCAGGTTTTTCACCACAAACCATGCCGCCTCGGTGTCCAGAACATTGTTGTAAGAAATCTGCTTTTTCTCACTGAGAATCTCGAAAACCGGTTCACCGTACACCACGGCATCTTCATGGGGATTTTCGCCATACCTCAGGTCCGGGATTCCTCGTGAAAGTGAGATCGACGTTCCCGTCACAAACTGATTCGCCCTTACTGAATCGTAACGGCTCGTGAATGCAAAGGTTAAAGCGGCCAGTTTGCGTCTGGATTCTTCATCATCAGCTTTCAATGCCAGCATCAGCGTTTCACGATTGTAGGCAGGCTTCACCTTCTTCCAGTTCTTGGCTGCCGCCCTCAGCAATGCTACCCCACCTATATCTATATCAGGCGGGGGATAGAGATCTACCAGCACTATATCCCACCGCGGTTCCGGTCCCATGATACCCGCAAACACCTCGGGATGCAACGTTTTCACCAGACCACCCAGTAGATTCTCGAAACCCGTTATGGTGCTAACATCGTGGACATTCAATCCGTGTTCTTTCAAAAATTTAGCTGTTCCGGAGCTCGCCCATATCTCCCAGCCTTCACGCGCCAGATTCCTGAGATCGTCCAGATATTCTTCCTTCCTGTAAAGGCTAACCAGTATACTCTTCAATTACGACCCTCCTTCCTTCTACATACCATCTGCCGTTCAGTATGGTCTGTATTATTCGTGGATACCATGCATGTTCTATCTCATGGATTTTTCCCTCTAGGTCATCCAAAGTCCATCTGGGATCCACCTCGATGGCCTTCTGCAGGATTATGGGACCGGTGTCCACTCCTTCATCCACGAAATGCACTGTTATGCCCGTGACCTTCACACCATGTTTATACGCTTTCTCTATAGCGTGCATTCCTGGAAAAGCTGGCAAAAGTGATGGATGGATGTTTATTATCTTCCATCGCCACTTTCTCACGATCCTTTCAGGTATTATACGCATGAAACCCGCGAGAACCACCAGTGAAGGACGAAGCTCATCCAGTACTTGTTCCAGCTCCTCAACCCATTTCCTACCCAATTTGATACACGGGATACCCAATCTCCTCGCCCTTTCTTCCGCGTAACAACTTCTGTCAACTATCAAATTCCTAACATTGGCTTTCAGGATACCTTCTCTTGAAGCTTTCACTATGGCTTCGAAATTGCTTCCATTGCCTGAAGCCATTATCACTATCTCAGGTGAGGATATTCGCCGTTGAAGCATGCGACACACACCCCATTCCTTCCAAGAACTCCCAGCAAGCCTTCCAGAGACAGATAAAAAAGTGAATCGGCTTTCACCTCACGTCTGATCTCTTCGATGTTCATCTGACTGGCAACGAGCTCTTTCTTTCTGGCGGTATCTATACCGTAGTAACACGGATGAGAAACAGGTGGGGAATGTATGCCAACGTGTACCTCCCTGGCTCCTGCCTCTCTCAGAATCTGGACGATAATTCCCATAGTCGTCCCGCGCACGATCGAATCGTCTATTACCACAACTCTCTTGTCTTTCACAACATCACGTATGGGAACCAGCTTCTTTCTAACTATTTCCTTTCTTCCTGAAGGCATTATGAAACTTCTACCTATATATCTATTCTTCATCAACCCAAAATCCAGAGGAATGGAAGATTCCGAGGAAAAGCCCAGAGCACCTGAAAGCCCGGAATCCAGGACGGGTATGACAATGTCGGCATCCACTCTGTTCTCACGGTAGAGCTGTGCTCCCATCATGAAACGGGCTCTGTGCACGTTCAAACCACTGAAGGTACTATCAGGACGAGCAAAATATATGTACTCAAAGGAACAGAACTTTCGTTTACTTTCCTCAAAACGCTGCTTCTCGATGCCATCCTGTGAGAAGAATACAACCGTTCCCGGTGCCACTTCCTCGACGTTAACAGCTCCCACCGCTCTTAAAGCAGCATCTTCCGAAGCAACGACATGTCCATCTTTGTAGCGCCCAATGAAGAGGGGACGAAATCCATATGGATCACGCGCAACCGCTATGAAATCGGCATGCATCCATACAAGAGCATACGCAGCGCTGATTTTGGACAGCGCCCAGACCACTGAAGCTTTGGGATCATCGTAAGGAGCCATGGAAGCCAGATGAAGGAAAATTTCAGAGTCTATGGTACTCTGAAAAACGGCACCACGCTCCAGCAGGTGTTTGAACCAATCGTCTGCATTGGGAATAGTACCGTTGTGTGCGACGGCCATCTTACCTTTGTGTGTCACAGCGATGATCGGTTGTATTTCTTTAGTGGAACCAACCGTAGAGTAACGCACATGCCCTATACCGCTGTTCGATTCCATCCATCTTTCCTCGAGCAACACCGTATCTACCATGCCCCTGCCCTTTAACACACGGAAATCATTCAGAACTATTCCCACACTTTCCTGCCCTCGATGTTGAAGACCCAAAAGTATGTCATGTAGAATGGAATAAGCATCGTTCACGTTCCAAACTGCTGCAATGCCGCACAAGATGCATCACCCCACCCTCAGGAGAGAGCCTATCTCCCTGAAGGGCACATTCAATTCAAGCGAATCTGTGAAAACTATGAACATCTGATGAACGGGAGAAACGGATGGCAACTGTTCGACCTTGAGCATTAACCCCATTCTTCTGAGCGCTTCACGATGTGTGGAGTTTATCAAATTCATCGCCGATATAACAAAACCGCCATCATGTACCACTTTTTTCAAAACTTTCCAGAGATCTTTTTCTCTCTCGAGTACAAAATCGGGCCATCCCACGACGAACACTTTGGACGGCCTGGGCTTGTTCACACGTTCAGGATCCACTCGACCTATCATACCTATAACCAGTGTAGGTGGAATACCCTTACCCATGTAGGTGTTGTAAAGAGAAGCATTCCCGGAAGCCACCGCTATCCCCGAGAATTCACATGCATCTTTTAAAGCTTTCATCATCGCAGCGAGTCCTTCAGGATCAGTATCAGGATCACCGTAATTTATACAGTTCGTTATGGCGAGAGGTTCGGCTCCCACTGCCAGAGTTTTCCTGACGCTTTCGAGAAAAGCCACGAACGTGCCCCAGTATGGATCCTGTGCAGCAAGATCAGCCCTGCTGTGTGTCAAAATGGAGTATCCACATCCACCTTTGACTCTCATGACTGCCGGACCCAGGCCAGGTGGAAGAACGGTGTCCGTTCCCACCATGTAATCATACTGTTCGAAAACCTGATGTGCATCAACATCGGCATACTCCATCTTTCTGAAGTTTGGGAAAGAACCCGGCTGATACTGGAATATAGGTTCTTCGGGGGCTTCCACGAGCAGCTTAACCGGTACTTCCATTATCACATCTTCACCATGAAGCACTCTGTAAACTGGTTTTTCCGTAACCTCTGCTATTACAGCTGCTCTTAACAGATGATCATTGGCTATTTCTATGACCCGTCGGGCGTTGTCCGGGGAAGTAACAACCGCCATTCTTTCCTGACTCTCACTTATCAATATTTCCCAGGGTTCCATATCCGGTTCACGCAAAGGAACGCGTTCCAGATGCACCACCGCTCCTAGATCGCCACGTGCCACCAATTCCGATGTTGCAGATAACACTCCTCCAGCTCCCAGATCCTGCGCACCTTCCACCAACCCTTCATCGACCATCTTCAAAAACGCTTCTATTAACATCTTTTCGGCGAATGGATCCCCTACCTGTATGGACAATTTTGTGGCTTTATCTCCTGTCAAATCCTCAGAAGCGAAAGAAGCACCGTGAATACCGTCTCTACCTGTTCCTCCTCCAAAAACCACGATTACCTGACCCGGTCGTGTGGCTCTGGAAGGCACTATCTTATCGTGATTCGCTACCCCCGCAGCCATAACGTTAACAAGTGGATTATGTGCATAAAAACCCGATATTCTCAGCTCACCACCGACGGTAGGAACGCCTATGGAGTTTCCATAATCAGCTATACCACGGATTATTCCATCCACTACCTCCGCCATATGCAGGGAATCCAGGATTGCCGTTGGACGTGCTCCCATGGCGAGCACATCCCTTATTATTCCACCAACACCGGTTGCGGCACCGTTGTACGGTTCTATTGCACTGGGATGGTTGTGACTCTCTATTTTGAAGACGATCCCATGGGTACCATCCAGATCCACAACCCCTGCGTTACCTCCATGTCCCTGCTTGGGTAATCGATCTATGTAACCCCTGGTATGGGAGTATCCACAGTGTTCACTCCACATCACGGAAAAAGCCTGAAGCTCGACAAACGTGGGATCACGTCCCAGTTTCTCTTTGAGTATCTTCAGGTATCTCAATGTGACTCCCTCCTGAGGAATTCGACGATGGATTGGAACAGTCTCAAACCGTCCGTACCACCAAGTATACTTTCACACGCCCTCTCGGGATGCGGCATCATACCCAGGATCCTTCCGTTTTCGCTCGCTATACCCGCTATACGTTCATCGGAACCGTTCACATCTTCAAGGTATTTGAAAACGACCCTTACCTTATCACCAACTTTAACATATCTTCCAAATCCATGCGCTACCGGTAATCTTATAACTTCATCACGAGTATAGTGCATGGTGAAGGGGGTAACGGCATCGCTCACCGATAGATGCACCCATTTACACACAAACCTTCCTGAAGAATTTTGAAGGAGAGCACCTGGAAGGAGGTTCATCTCTATCAATATTTGAAATCCATTACATATGCCCAGGATGAGCTTACCCTTCTCCACCGCTTTCAGAATTTCTCCGGCTATCTTTTCCCGCGCTGCCACAGCTCCCGGACGAAGATAGTCACCGTAAGAAAATCCCCCTGGCAGAACAATGAGATCGTAAGGCTCCAGCTCATCGTTCAATCCAACATAATCCACCTTCATTCCCACATATTCCAGAGCATGGTAAGTATCTCTATCACAGTTGGAGCCTGGATAAACGATCACACATGCCTTCACAATTTCCTCACCTCATATTCTTCAACTATGGGATTAACCAGAAGATCTTCGCATGCTCTTCGAACTATATGGAAAGCTTTCTCCACATTGCTTGCTTCAACTTCCAGATGTATTGATTTACCCAGCCTCAGGTTATGTATAGGAAGCCTTTTCTCCTCTCTGAGAACTCTCTCTATAGTTTCTCCTCGCGGATCCCGTACGTTATCCTTGAACTGTATGTCTACAGCGAAACGATACCGCGGCATGCTTCCAGCACCTCCTTATAACGTGCAATGGGATCACCCATATCTTTCCTATAAACGTCTTTGTCATATATATCCTTTTTACGCCTTAATCGGCAGGTATCAGGAGAAACCTCGTCTCCCAGCACCACTTTACCATCGGTTGTTAGACCGAACTCAAACTTTATATCCCATAGCTCAAACCCTGCCATTTCAAAGAAACTTTTCAAATGCTTTCCCGCTTCCAGGGCTATCTTTTTCATTTCCATCCCTTGTTCCCTGGTCGCGAGATTCAAAACTTCCAGATGGTCCATGCACACCATGGGATCATGCCGCTCATCATCCTTGACGAAAAATTCCACGATGGGTTCTTTAAAAACTTCACCTTCGATTCCTCCGTATCTTCTCAGAAACGAACCAGCTTTGATGAACCTCACCACGACTTCCAGAGGGAACATCCTGAGGGGTAACGCTCTCAAAACGTTTGGAGGCACAAATTCCAGGAAGTGAGTGGGAACACCCTTTTCATTCAAGTACTTCATGGCCATCGCTGTAAGTTCTGCACATATGCTGCCTTTACCTGCGAAAACATCGTGTTTGGCACCATCACCAGCGGTTATATCGTCCTTAAAAGATATGATCGCTTCTTTTTCCTTTATTTCTACCACCTTGGTCTTTCCCTCATATTTCATCCACATTCACCTCCGAAGCAAGAACTTTCCTTTTCTGCTCTTCACGGACTTCATTCAGCGTCACACGTAGCTTCTCATTACTCAGTGCGAGTATCTCCAATGCCAGAATAGCGGCATTCTTTGCACGGTTTATCCCAACGGTTGCCACAGGAACACCTTCAGGCATCTGAGCAATGGAAAGCAGTGAATCGAGACCATTCAAATCTTTGCTCTTGATGGGAAGTCCTATCACCGGCACGGACACTTTAGCAGCCACCACACCGGGTAGGTGTGCTGCTCCACCTGCAGCGGCTATGATTACCTTCACATTGTTTTTTATACTTTCCAGATATTCATCCAGTTCTCGAGGCGTACGATGGGCTGATAATACTTTCACATCGAGTGATACCTCAAGCTGCCTCAAAAGTTTGATAGCGGGAACAACCACTTCCAGATCCGATTTGCTTCCCATTATCAACGCCACATCGGGCATACAATGATACCTCCCCTCCTGGAGAACTGAGGTAACGAGACATGTATACTACATAATAACGCACTTCCATGAAAAAACGTTAACGGGCTTTTTCCATTGCAGAGAGGCAAATCAATGGGTCTTCAAAAATCGTACATGAGATGCCTATCTTCCAGTATCATCTTAATGAAAACCTCCACTATTTCTGGATCGAACTGAGTACCTGCATTGCTTCTCAATTCTTCCAAACATTTTTCCAGCGAGTAGCTGGGTTTGTAAGGTCTGCCACTTTTCATAGCCTCGAAAGCATCTACCACAGCTATTATACGAGCTTCGAGAGGTATGTCCTTCGTTCCACGAGGATAACCCTTCCCGTTGGGGCGTTCATGATGATGCAGGACTATTTCGGCAATTTCCTGCAGCAATCTGGATGTCCTGAGTATCTCATAGCCATATATGGGATGCTTCTTTATCTCCTCAAATTCTTCCTCGGAAAGCCTGGCGGGTTTATTCAGTATACTCGAGGAGATCAATATTTTCCCTATATCGTGCAAAAGACCGGCCCAGTAAACTTTCCGTATATCTTCGGGTTTCAATCCAAGTATCTCGGCCAGCCTTGCAGAATATACAGCAACAAATTCGGAATGTCCTTTCGTGTAATAATCGTGTATCTCCAGCACTTTTATCAGAGAAAGTATTATCTCTTTCTGGAACTCCCCCTGAATTTTAGAATATCTTTTCATAGTCAGAAATGCGGAAGCGAGATTGGAAAGCGAGTGTGCCACACGCATGGATTCTTCGCTGAAGATTGTACCGCTCTCTTTGGAAATGTTCAAGAACACCTGTCCTCCTACCTCCTCTCCCACATAGAGAGGCATCGAGAGTGTCACATGAACCGGTTTGAAGGCCTGAGATACGTTGTTGGCTAACTCCTCAGACATGGCATCGAATCTGAGCATGGCACCTGTAAATTGCTTGATATCCTCGTACGTAATTACATGTTCTTTTTTCAAATTCAACTTTCTTAAAGCTCTTTCATCATGTCCGACAGCGGCCAAATATCTGGCTTCATTACCTTCAAAAACCATAACACTTCCGCAATCGGCTTCAGGAATCAAGTGAATCGCTATCCTCAAAAGGTCCCTTAGAAACCTTTCTTCTTTAGCTTCCTTTATACCCAGGTTGGAAGTCAGCTCTATCATATCCTCGAGATTGGAAACAAGCATGTCGATCCTTCGATACGAAGCCTCCAGGTCTTCATACATCTGATTCAACTCTTCATTCATGCTTTCCAGTTCTTCATTGTAGGCATCGATTTCCTCTGCTTCCCTTCGTAAATTATCGAAAAGCATTAACGTGTATTCCAAAAGATTTGCCAGTGCCTCAATGTACTTCTGATTTTCGCGAAGTGAATATTTCTTCTCCTTTGCATCCAGCAGCTTACGCGTAAAGAATTCCTCCAGTTCACTTATATCTTCTTTGGGAAGCTTATGTTTTCTACCTGCAACTATGTTGTGAAAACCCGTAATAAATCTGACGATGTCCCTGTATTCCAGCTTGGCTACCGTTAGATGAACATCAAGATGTTTCGTCCTCAGAAGTACGAACAGGAAAAGAATGAGAGAGATCAGAATAACGCCTGCGAAAGTATAAGCGGTTGTTGTCACATCTTTGAGGTAATAAACCCTGAGATTTGGTAACTTGTCATACTCAGCTTTTCTAACCACCAACAATCTGAATCCTTTGAAAATGAGAGGCCTCATCTTCATCGTGCTGCCCAGGTAGCTCTCATTGGTGCTCCATTTGCACACTCCACCAGGTGTGAGAGCAACCACCTCTCCCACACCTGGAGTATGGAAAATGATATCTTCAGTATCCATGGTCATGATGGCTATGGCATCTTCAGATACCCTATTGACAAAGTGCAAGCGTCCTTTACCGTCCACGATATCCGGATAGAAAATCAGGTAAAACGATCCCACCGGGAGTTTCTCCGCTTCATTGAAAACTGGCGTGGAGCGAATGTTTAGACCTTCCACCCAGGATGGGTATCCCTTCTTGATGTTCCCATCCATATCCGCTATGTAAAAGGTGCGGGATAAAGAAGGTTTTCTGGAACCGTCGATTTTCACTTCTCTTTCCATCTTGCCGATCATTCTGTTGAACCTTTCCACCATCAACATGGAAACCGTTCTCACGTGTTCCGCTATGTAGAAGAAAACGAGGAAACTGAAAATCGCCATTTCCACCAACAGCAGACACCAGGTTAAATTCAAATGACGTCTGGAGGTCCTGTATATCTCATCAAAACTTCTCATTGATTCACCCCACCCGCTGAAAAGAACTCGTTTCTGTACATTCCTATTGTTTCCACGTGCCGATTCATCATACGGGAAATGTACACGTATTCTGACGCAGCATCTCCACAATCGTTCATGTAGATCCTGCCGAAAGCTCCCTCGTATATGCGTGGCGTGTCGAAATAACGTATTATCTTCTCACGTTTTCCTCCCACCTTCTCTATTGCCTTATACAGATTTTCCATTATCATAAAAGAGTAGAGTACTGCGGTGGAAATGCCAGCTCCCGTCGCTTTTCTGAACTCTTCCACCAATTCTTCGAATTTTCGGATTCTTGGTGTAAACATCGATACAACAACGAGGCCGTTCAACGAAGGATTCCAGTAGTATCCGGTAGACTGTTCGTAACCCCCCCAAGGTGAAGACACCAGTGGTATGGTTTCATCGTACGATCTTATGGTTTTAACTGCCATGAGTAATTCAGAAGGTGAAAGCACGAGCACGATCACATCTGGATCAAAGGATTCCATGGCCGCTATTATGGTATTCGGTACATCGGAAAGAACAAGAGTTTCTACCTTTCCCTTGAACGATTCAGTGAAGGCATTCACGTATCCCTTCGTGTACTCAGTGTTGTAAGAAGATTCAATTATCAATGTTCTCTCAAAACCCTGCTCGTTCGTATAACGTGCTGCGTAACGAGCCAGCACATCATTGGTATCGATAAATCTGTAATAATTGTCTTTCCGATCGGAAATCAAGGCGGTGGTAGTGGTGATACCAAAGGTAGGCACACCAGTCTTGGCTGCGAGATCAGCAAGTACGACCCCTTCGGTACTGAGAGCTCCTCCGATTACCGCGCAAACACCCTGCTCAACCAGTTTCATGTAAGCTTCACGTATCTCGTATGGATCTCTTCTGGGACTTTCAACGTACAGTTTTACACGTTTGAAGCCTATTTTGGGGTGCTTACTCACCCAGAACTTTACGGCGAGAATTTCTTCCATTCCCGATATAGAATCAGCCGGTATCACCACTCCTATTTTGATCGGACAAAAAAGACAGTCAACAACCATTAACACTACAATAAATGCGCATATCAACAGCCACATTGCAAGGTTGCGTGTGGTGATCGTTTCGCCCTCCTTTTCATACCCCTTGGTCCACGCTTGCTTCGATATTTAATTTTATTATTTAAATAATTTACTAAACAGTAACATAGTAATAACCCAAAATACGATTAATAGTGGTTGATGTATAAAATTATCATGCAACATTTGCGAATAAAAGTATTTTGTGTAACATTTGATAGAACATTTGAATACACATCGTACATTATCCCGATCCCCAATAAGAAGCCATTCAAACCCTCATTCTTTGGTATCTTGAGTGATACATGCCAGCACATTCAGAACCTCACTTCGTTTAATGCCATCCAGCTGTACAGCTTTTTCGCTTACCATCTTTCCACTTTTCAGCAGGCCAGATGGGACCAGTTTTCGAGAGTGTACAAGTATCAGCCTTGACTTCTTCTCATTGTATATCACCTTCACGAACCCGGAATTCTTCAAACGTGCACGCATCCTTGCATACTCCAGAAGCCTCTCTAAAGTTTCCGGCGGCTTGCCAAATCTGTCCCTCATTTCTTCGGCAATTTCGTCGACCTGCTTTTCATCGGCTGTGGCTATACGTCTGTAATACCTCACTCTCTCCATGGTGTCCACAATGTAATCCGAGGGTATTATTAAATCAGCAGGAATGCCTTCCATTTCCAGTGCTATTTCTTCCAGTTCCATCTTTCCATGTTTGAGTTTTTCCATCACCTCTTTCAAAACCTTGTTGTACATGATCAAACCAATGGCGTTTATTCGACCATGCTGTTTGGTACCGAATATTTCGCCGGCCCCCCGGGTTTCCAAATCCATCAACGCCAGTTTAAAAGCACTACCAGGTTTTTCAAGTGTTTTCAATATCTCCAGCCTTTTACTACCCTTCCCGCTCAGTTTTCTTGGATCGTAGAAAAGATAAGCGAACGCACGTCTATCACTTCTGCCAACTCTACCCCTCAACTGATAAAGATCGCTGATACCATACCTGTGAGCATCGTGAAGTATCAATGTATTGGCATTAGGTACGTCAATACCGAACTGCACTATCGGTGTAGCCACGAGCACATCCAGGTCCCCACTCCTGAAACGTTGCATAATTTCGTCGACCCTCACCCTTGACATCCGCCCATGTACCATCTCTACGGATGCACCGGGAACAAGCTTTCTCAACATATCCACCACTTCTTCCATTCCCTCTATACGACTCTTTATGTAAAAAACCTGTCCACCGCGTTGCAGTTCTCTCAGTATGGCCAGCCTAACCAGTTTCCAGTTGAAAGGAACAACAAAGGTTACAACAGGCTTTCTACCCAGAGGCGGGGTCGAAATCACAGAGAGATCTTTTAAACCGGATAATGCCATGTGAAGTGTTCGGGGAATGGGCGTAGCTGAAAGACTCAAGACGTTGACGGACATGCGTAGTTTCTTGAAATGTTCTTTCTGTCTGACGCCAAATCTCTGTTCTTCATCGATTACAACGAGTGCGAGATTGGCAAATTCTACATCTGGAACCAGCAACGCATGTGTTCCCACCACAATATCTATTCTGCCCGATCGTAAACCTTCTTTTATGTTCTCGCGCATGATTTTCGACGTTCTGCCATCCAGTATCTCCACGTTAATGCCAAAAGGTTCCAAACGTTCCTTAAAGCTTTGAAAATGCTGTCTTGCCAATACGGTGGTGGGTGCCAACACCACCACCTGACCTCCACCCAACACCACACGGAATGCAGCTCGTAAAGCCACCTCCGTCTTACCGTATCCCGCATCACCACAAACCAACCTGTCCATGGGATGGGATGCTTCAAGATCATTCAGTACGTCATTTATCGCCGTTATCTGATCCTTGGTCTCAATATATGGGAAAGTTTTCACAAATTCTTCCTCAATATCTTCCACCTTATTAAAACTCTGGCCTTTTATAACCTTGCGCGTGGCATGAATCTGCGCTATCTCACGCACTTCAGCTTCCAATTCCTTCTTTATCTTTTTCAAACGTTTTCGCCAGGGAATTAGAGCAAGAGAATCGAGCTGTACATTCTGGCCACCTATGTAAGAATGAACTTTGTGAAACCTATCCAGCGGGACGTAGAGGACCCCATCTCTGTACTTTATCACCATGTACTCTCTTTTCCCCAGGATCGTTTCTACCACTTTCGTTCCTTCGTAAATCCCTATGCCGAAATCTTCATGTACAACTGGATCCCCCTTACTGAATTCCTCAAATTCCGCTTCATGATACTCTTCTTTCTTTTCCACAGTGATTGTTATTCTGGGAACCTTCTTCAATTCGACTCTTACAATTTCCCTGGCCCCATCGTAGAAATTGGCCAGCTGATTGGGGCCACTTTTCATGAACGATTCCAGCAGTCTTCGCTCAACGCAGAATTCCTCAACGTCTTTCACGAAACTCCTGTAAGTTTTCAACGTTTTGCCTTCATCGACGATTATCAATTTATAGTTTTTATCACGCCATATGAAGAATGGTTGCTCTCTCGTCAAGGAAGGTATCTTGTCCAGCAGTGTTCCCACATCCATACCGAGTTCTCCAGCCAGTTCAACAAGCTTCTCCACTTTCTCCTCATCATGTACCCATTCAGCTGCAGGATGAATGGATACCTCAGAAATATCACTTTGTAGAGAACGCTGCGTCACAGGATCGAAATACCTCATCCTCTCCATTTTTTCAAATCCCATCTCGAGCCTCACGGCCCGCATTTCAACCGGATCGAAGATGTCCACAATCATGCCCCGTTTGGCGAACTGTGCAGGAGACCTGACAGTGTATACCCTCTCATATCCACACTGGACCAGTTTCATAAAGAATTCATCGGTGAGGGAAGAATTAACACTCAGATGTTGAAGATATCTGCGGTACTCTTTCCACTCAAGCGTTGGGGTCAGAAACGCACGCAGCGTCCCCACGACAGCGTTAATGTCACCTCTGGACAACAGATACAACACTTTCAAGCGCTGGCCAATTACCCTTCGAGAAGGCTTCAAATTGTCGAATGGAAAGACATCGTGAGAGGGATAGTAGAAATATCCAAGATGGTGGGATAAACTCATGGCAATTTTCTCACTGGGTACCAGTATGAAGTTGAAAGATTCATCATCGAGTATTTCATTGAGCCGCTCAACCGTCAACACGGCTCTTCACCAGCTCGTTTAGGATCTTAAGCACCTTTGCCCCCGCTCCGTCCAGAGATCTGTGCTCTCTCACATACTCGAAATTGGCCTCCACTTTCCTGTGCAGTTCCTCTGGCGCGGCCTTCAAAAACCTCAAAACAGCTTCACAAAAACTTTTGGGATCACCGGGTTTATAGAAGAAAGCTCCGTTTGTATGCTTTACAGGCAGACCAGGAAGATCCACGGAAATTATGGGAATCTTTGAAGCCATGTAATCCACCAGCTTGTTGGAACTCACGCCCGCTTCCTTAAGATCCGAAGGCACCAGTGGGAACACGGCAGCATCTACCGATTTCAAGAGATATGGAACACAATCCTTCGAAATTGCAGAATGGAAGTAAACGCTAGTGATACCATTGCGCTTGGTGAACTCAACCAGATTGTTTTTCTCAGGACCACTTCCAAACAAGTGTAACTCCAGTGGAACTTTGTGAACTTTCACGAGCATTTCGAAACCCTTTATTACAGTTTCCAGATCGTTGAAAGGTCCATGTGCCCCCAGATACACCAATTTACGCCTGTTGGAAGAAGTATCAAAGGGAAGATCACATTTTTCCATCCTCTCGTATCGCCCAAGATCAACGAAGTTGGGTATTATCGTCGTCTTACTTTGAAACCTGTACATACCCTTATCCCGAAGATGGTCCAGGAAAGACGGCATAAGCGCAATGATATGATCTGCTTTTTTGTAAGCTTTTCTTTCCAGTAAAGAAAAATATATCGCAACAGGGTTGTACTTGCTCATTTTGCCCGAATGTATCAACGTCTCAGGCCATATATCCCGTACTTCTACGATCAGGGGTATACTGTACTTCTTCGAAAGTTTGATACCCGCACACCAGGCCAACGGATGCACAGAAGAAGCCCACATGACATTAGGGTGTTCCTCCATGCCGGTAGCAATTTTCAAAACGTTCCTGTAATAGTCCCACATGTTCAAAAATCTTTTCACACTGTTTTCCTTGCATGGACGGGTTTCAACTATCTGAAAGATAACACCATCCTCGATGATTTCTTCTCTGGAGCCAAAACGCTCTTTCCAGGATGTATCGAGGAGGTGTTGATGATTAGCAACGAAGATGCGCACTTTATAACCACGTTTCACCAGATAACGTGCTATATCGAAATGTCGTGTACCACTTCCCAGGGCAGGTGGCACAGCATAATGATTGAGAATCCAAACGTTACAACTTTCCTTCTTTTTTTCCACGTCACAAATCTCCCCCATCTTTCTGGGAAATCTTCCTGGATTTCGCCGTTCTGTCAACTATATTCTAACGTCAACTCCTGCCCATTTTCACAAGCCAGGAGAGATAATCCCTGCTTTCCTTCATGAGATACAATTCTGCTTCTTTCCTCACTTCTTCGGGTACTTCCCTGGGAACACGTTCTCCCTCATCGTCCATCAGTGAGAAAAAATATTCACGGCCATTTTCTTTCACCAACTTCCAATCCTGCGATCGGAAGGAAACTATGTGCAGGCCTTCGAAGGAAGGATCATGACTTTCCTGGTTCCTTTTTCGATATCCTTCGGTTATCACGAGCTTTCTCTCGTTTCTAAGAAAAGAATATCCTCGACCGAAGCGTGGCATCGAAGCTACAACATCGGTTATGAAAGCGGGCACATCCACCAGAGATACAAGTGTATTGTCCAACTTCCGAAGGTCCTCCAGTAAATTTTCATCTTCAGTTATAACGTAAAAAGGTATGTGAATGAGTTCATCGTACACCCAACCCGGATGTTCGTAAAAACCCCGTTCCATGAATCCCTGACCATGATCGGAAAGAAGAAGTAGCAGTCGTGGTGGTGGCACTATTTTCACGATGTTCGATATCACGTCCATCACTCTGGCCAAAGTCATACGCCTGGCTTCTTTGAGGATATCCAGTTCCTCCGGAGAAACGCTCTTGGTTCTTCTGTATTTCTCACTGTTCAGGATGCGCTCAGTGTGTTTTCTCAGATCCTCAGGTAGATAAGATAAATGTGAGTACTTTCCATGCACATCCATGAACTGAAACCAGGCAAAGACATGTTCACGATGGCCACTGTTCCACCACTTGATGAAACTACTGTACACATCCTCGCACGAAGGGAAGCCATAGTTCATCAAGTTTTGCGTTGCCACTCCCTTGAAACGTTCCTCGAAATAATCGAAAAACCTATCGAATCGAGCATATGCGTCAGAACAATAAAGGTTTCCTCCGTTGTGGCCGAAGGTATGATAACCACAGTTTTTCAGGATCTGCGCCAGAGGTACAACTTTTTTGCCTCTGTCCATAGCATAAATACCGTAGAATAAACCAAGCATGGCAAAAGGAGTACTCGGCCCTGATGAAAAGGCACGTTTAAATTTAACGGGATCGAAATCCTGGATACGCTCTTCCAGAAATTTCCCTTCATCATATCTCAGGGAATCTATCACAAACAACAATATGTTGGGATGTCTCCAGGATTCACGGTGAATGACAACTTGAGTGGCTACTTTCTTTTCCTCTTCCTCAAAAAGCTCTTTGATCTTTCTCACCTGTTCATCGAGAGAGTAAGTTTCCACAAACTTCCTGTATTTACTGGAATCGTAGTTTTCGCTTGTGATCATCTCCACTGCTTCATCCACCGTATCGAATATGTATTCACGCGGATAAAATTCTGAAGCCACATAGAAATTGTGGATCACCGGTTTTATGCCTTTGGCCATCGCTTCCATTATAGCCACACCATATCCCTCATGTATGCTGGTTGAAAGAAATACATCTTTGTCTTCCAACCACTCGTCGGTGTCATCCACCCAGCCCTCGAAGGTAAAATGATCTTCAAGCTTCATCTCACGCAGGATGTAATTCAAATAATCCCATATCCTGTCATCCTGTACTTTTCCGCCCCAATATATCCTGTACCGCTCGTCGATATCAAC
>JAGGZV010000055.1 GCA_021161835.1 Thermotogae bacterium
CGTGGGGGTTTGTGTTATTAGTAAGGAGAGCGTGAGCCAGATGATTCTCCTTTCATGAGCGATTTTCTAACGTTGTAATTTTGAGCTGTTGAAGGAGAAGATATCCTCTTGGAGCAAGAAGTTATGACGATAGAAGGAGTTATCATATACAGGGGTAGATCACGAGTGTGATCCTCAGGAAGCTGTGAACGTTGTCAGAACGGGGTGATACCATGGAAACCTCACAACTTGTAGATGGAGAAGTCAGAAAAATCATCAAGAAGGTGATTTCAGACACCTTGAAAAAATATGACCTCAGATACAAAAGGTTGATTCTTTTCGGCTCACGTGCGAAAGGAAAGAACCGAAAGGACAGCGACTGGGACATCTTGACTATTGTTGATGGTGACTTGGATAGTAAGGTAAAGAAGGAGATAAAAGCGATCATAAGGATGAAAATAGCTCAATATAGGATTCCCATAGACATTATCCTGCAAACGACAGATGAAGTGGAACATAGAAAAAACGATGTTGGATATCTCGTATACTACGCCCTCAAGGAGGGTGTGGAGCTTTGAATGAGAATACAGTTAAGAAGTGGATTATGAAGGCAGATAATGACCTTAAGATCGCAAAGGATGAACTCAAAATGGACGAACCCGTAACAGATATGGTGTGCTTCCATGCGCAGCAGTGCGTTGAAAAGTGTTTGAAGGCTTTCCTTATTTTCAACGGAAGAGAGATCCCCAAGACACATGATATAGCACATCTCATTATCTTATGTGCAGAACTCGATCCTGAATTCGAGAATTTAAACAGGGTGGAAGTAGTGGCTCTAACCGACTATGCTGTAGAAGTTAGATATCCTGAAGACTTCTACTTCCCGGATATTGAGGAAACTAAAGAAGCAGTAAATATAGCTGAGGAGGTTAAGTCGTTTGTCCTAAAAAAGTTGAAGGGATTGAATTACGAATGAAACGAGAGAATTAGTAACGTTACATGTGTGAAGCCAACGATTTTGATCCAACATCTGCGAAATCTCACGGTAGTTTGCCCCCGCTACCAGATCTTAAAGTGTTCAGGTTAAAAGCCCCCACGGATCATCGTGGGGGTGTTATCGAGAACACGAACAAGGTTCTCCAGCGCAAAATTTTTATCTTGCACTGCGCTGCTTTTGTGTATTCGGATTCCTACCTAAATACGTATGGAAGCAAAATATGGTAGCACGCCCTTACTTTCCCTGTTTGCTATAATCATCTTCAGAGGTGACCCGATCATGAAAAGACTCCCAATAGGGGTGAATGACTTCAAAGAGTTGATAGAGGAAGGGTATTATTTTGTAGATAAATCCATGCTCATAAAAGACATCCTGGATCTTCCAGGAAAGATAAAACTCGTCACACGTCCCAGACGCTTCGGAAAGACTCTCAACCTGAGCATGATAGAGCATTTTTTCTCTCTCTTTCGAGAAATGGATCTATTCAAAGGCCTTGCAATATGGAAAGAGAGAGGTGTTGTAAAGGATCACTATCATAAATACCCTGTCATATTCGTATCGTTTAAAGAGATAAAAGCTACAAGCTGGGAAGACGCAAAAGTTGACATGAAAGATAAGCTCGTGGAGCTCGTTAAGAAATATAAACCGTTTCTTAAAGGGAAACTCAAAGATCCTGCTGATGAAAAAGAACTTGAAGAATATGTGATGGGTAAAAAAGAACCACAGGAGTACAAATGGGTACTCGCAAAACTCACAAGGTGGTTCCATCAGCTCTATGGAAAGAAGGCAATTTTGCTTATCGATGAGTATGATGTGCCGATAGAAGCCGCATACGCGTACCGGTACAGAACCCCGGATTACTATGACGACATGGTAGCATTCATGAGGAATATGCTAACGGCTGCTCTTAAGGACAACGAACATCTTGAATTCGGAATTTTGACAGGAGTTTACAGAGTTGCGAAAGAATCGATATTTTCAGGACTTAACAACCTGGCTGTTTACACTGTTTTTGAAAACAGAATGGCAGACCGATTTGGATTCACAGAAAATGAGACAACTGATCTTCTCAAGCACTATGGACTTTATGGCAAGGAGGATTTGCAAACCGTAAAGGAATGGTACGGAGGCTTTAGAGTAGGAGATTATGAGCCTTTGTACAACCCCTGGAGTGTAATCTATTACATTGCAGAAAGACTTTCTGGAAGATTCCCCAATCAAGCTGCCCAGCTTTTCTGGATAAACACATCCTCGAATGAAATTATAGAGGAACTCATCAGGGAAAGAGAAGACCTCGAAGAGGAGCTCGATCAGCTTCTTGAAGGTAAAGAAATAGAGCAGATTGTGGATCCATGGCTTTCGCTGAGAGAGCTTGAAAGTAGAAGAGAAGGAGTCTGGACGCTCCTCGTATCCGGGGGGTACCTGACCGCGAAATACATAGAACCGGGAACGTATGCACTAAAGATTCCAAATAGAGAGGTAGTAGAATTTTTCAAGATGGCGGTCAAGAGCTGGCTCGATGAGAAGACAAAGACGAACATGTCGGTTTTCATGAAAGCACTGAGAGATTTGATGAAGAGAGGAAAAGCCGGAGCGTTTGCGAATATACTTAAGGGTTACATCAAAAACGTTCTTAGCTACTTTGACGTTGGGGCGGAGGAGTCGGAGAGAGTATACAAAGGTTTTTTGCTTGGGATGTTATCGATAGCAGTGAATGGGTATATGGTAGAGAGCGAACTCGAATCAGGATACGGGCGACTTGATGTTGTCGTTTACCCCAAGGAAAAACAATATGGGAAGTATGCTGCTATCTTTGAGGTAAAGAGAGCAAGTGAAGATGAAGGTCTTGAAAACCTGGCCAATAAAGCACTTTATCAGATAAGAGAGAGGGAATATTTTGCGAAGATGAAAGCTTTAGGACATAAAGTTATAGGCTTCGGGATAGCGTTTTGTGGAAAGAAGGTTGTTGTAAGAACAACAGAAGTGACTTGATGGCGTGAAAACCCTGGACAGGAAGATGGAAATCGACGCGAAGGAATTCAAAAAGATCGTTGAAAACTTTGATTTTGCACTTTAATTCGCTTTCAAACACTTCTGAACATCTTTGTCAAATGAAAGAACATTCTTCTTTTTCCCATATGCGCAAAGAAGAGCGCCTATGAAATCCATGTTTTTCCTGTGGTAAAGATCCAGAGCTTGCAAAACCACATCCTTATCTTTGATGGAAACTGTTTTTACTTTTAAGAGTTCGCACAAAACCCTGGCGATTTCCTCTCTTTTCACCTTATAAAGTTTCTCAAGCACATATACAACCTCTGCCAGAACAGTTTGAGGGATCTCAACTTTCACTTTTCCTGAAAAAGCTTCATCAAAAATCCTTTCAGCTTTCTTGAAAAACTCCTCATGATCTTTCAGCAAATATCTCAAAATAACATTTGCATCCACTAAAACCTCACTTTTTGGTGAAGCCACTTCTTGCCACCTCTTTTTCCTTCTTCATGATCTCGTCCATGCTCTCTTCCTTAAAAGCATATCTGCTGAGAGCCCCTGCAAGTTTTCTAACGGGCTTCAAAACTATCTTATCACCTTCCATATACACTTCAACAAAGTTTGTACCGAGTTTCTTCCTGAACTTTGCTGGAATAGTAATTAGTGTAACATGTTTATGTAGTATGCAAATTGCCTGTAAAAGCTCCAGTGCAGGATAAAACTTTATGGTACTTGTATAAACACTCTTTTCATAACACAGCTGAATTAAAAACAGCTCGAATCTCCTGCAGGCAAGACTGTGGTTATGACGGAGTTTTCACGAA
Organism: Thermotogae bacterium; assembly: GCA_021161835.1. Lineage (GTDB taxonomy): Bacteria > Thermotogota > Thermotogae > UBA12178 > UBA12178 > JAGGZV01. Next base: position 3,790 of record JAGGZV010000055.1, read on the forward strand.
AATCGATGGGGTATTCTTAGCCTGGTAGAGAGTTCAAAAGTATTTTATCCTTCTTTCAGGGAAAAATATCTGTAATATTTTCCTTTGAGAAAGGAAAAACAGCGAAGATTGTGGTAATATAGAACGGGGTGAGAATTTCATGTTATCTTCCGAGTTGTTCAAGGAGATAATAGTTGAAAACGAGGGCTATGTAAAAAGTATTGATGAGATACTTCCAAGAGAAGTTGAAATACCGGATCCAGACTCCTTGAAAAGACTGAGAAAGGCCGTTATTCTTTACGGAGTCAGAAGGAGCGGCAAGAGTTTCATACTTCTACATATATTCAAACTATACCCAAACAGATCTCTGTACATTGATTTTGAAGACGAACGGCTTCAAGGTATTCAGCCTGAAGATCTTGAGAAGATATGGGAGGCATTCCTTGAATTAAAAATGGGAGAGATTAGCGGTGATAAAGGAGTGTTTTTGTTTGATGAAATACAAAATGTTCCAGCCTGGGAAAAATATGTGAGGAGACTCGTGGAAAAGAAAGGAGTAGCGGTCTTTTGCGCAGGATCATCTTCGAGAATAACTCCTAAAGAGATCCATACATCCTTAAGGGGAAGGTTATGGAGTGTTGAAGTTCTTCCATTTTCATTCAGGGAATTCGCTGCTGCAAAGCTTGGAAAAGATGTGTCAAAAGAAATGATCTATGGTGACAGCAAAGCTCAGATCAAAAGGTTGTTTTTAGAATACATCAAATACGGCGGAATGCCAGAAGTCGTCTTTGCCAGGAATGAATTTGAAAAGAAAAAGATCATCAAAGAATATTTGAATTCCATGTATTTCAGGGATATGGTGGAAAGGTACACGATAAAAAACGTTCCTCTACTCGATGCTTTATGGGATAGTCTCTTTTCATCTCATGCTGCAAAATTTTCAGTGAACGGCTTTTATAAACGCTACAAAGGCCTTTTATCATTCTCAAAAGATACTCTTTACGGATATTATCACCATTTCCTGGAAAGCATGCTCTTGTTTGAGGTGAGGAAGTTTACACAGTCTTCCTACAAGAAAATGAGGAATCCAGCAAAGATATACCTTGTCGATCATGGACTTGCAAGAAAAGTTTCTTCGGAAAATTTTGGAAGGATATTGGAGAATGTCGTGTATATCCAGCTTAGAAGGAAAGGATATGATGTACATTACTTCGAAGAAGAAGGTCATGAATGCGATTTTATTGCACTCAATGGGCAAACTTTGGAAGCTTATCAAGTCACATGGGAGCTCACAGGTGGAAATGAAAAAAGGGAAATAGAAGGACTGCTGGTTGCTTCGAGCTATACAGGGGCTCAGAAGCTCACTATCCTGACTCACGATCAGGAAGGAACCATGAACGTTGGTGGGAAGAAAATAGAAATATTGCCTGCCTGGAAGTGGCTGGTGGTGTAGAATAATCAAGGCATCAAATTATTTTCCACCATGGGTTTTTGATATCATGCTTTCGGTCAATGGATTGACCAAACAAGCACCCATTCTGATCAATGCGATGACCAAAGTCGTTATGAGATTTTGGAAGTTCTACGCTTTTTCTCGGTTGTGTCAAGTAAATTGTGTCTCTTCATAAACGTTGAGGGGCCCCCCGAAAACTGGACAGGTGATAATATTCATTTTGAGAGGGGGTATGAGAGAATGGGCAGGAACAGGAAGTACTCATCAAAATTCAAGGCAGAGGTAGCTTTAGAAGCCATCAAAGGAGACAAAACCATATCACAGATAGCATCGGAATATGGGATTCATCCACAGCAAGTCAGAATTTGGAAGAAAGAATTTCTTGAAAACTTGCATTTGGTGTTTGAGAAAGAAGATCAAGCTAAGGAACTAAAAAAGGCGTTGGACAAAGCGTACAAAAAGATAGGGCAACTGGAGGTAGAGAAAGATTTTTTATCAAAAATATTGGACAACTACTGAGTAAGGAAGAAAAGCTTCAGATAATTCGTCGAAGGCAAGAATTTTTTGGAAAGATCAGCGTAAAGAAAGCCTGTGAACTTTTGAGGATAACAAGAAGTAGTGTGTACTACAAAAAGAGAGGTGAGAGCGAAGAGAACATAAAGCTCATGCACTGCATAGAGAGGATATACAGCAAAGATCCAACGCTTGGGTAGTGTACAATAATTGCTGTAAAAATGAAAAAGGCCCTGTATCCCGGTAAAATAAAAGAAACTTATTCCAAAAACCCCAGTTTCTCCAGGATAACAAAGAGGGAATGAGACAAATTACGAAGCACAACTTCAAGCTGGTGCTATGCATTATGACGGCATCCACGTGCGAAAGGTACATATATGATCTTTACAACTACCAATCGTTTCCTAAAAAGCATTGGAGAAGGATAAAAACGCCAAACATATTGGAAGGGGGGAAAAAAAAACGAAAAAACCACAGTA
>JAGGZV010000083.1 GCA_021161835.1 Thermotogae bacterium
AGTGTGTTGACACAGCTCAAAAAGGTGGAAACGTTGTGGAAGGAGTTCAAGAGACATATAGACGAGTACCTGGAAGGCAAGTCCTCGCACGTTCAACATGTTATAGACAACAATCTCACACTTCTCAATGAAATGAACGAAGGTGTTTTCCTGTTTCAGGAATATGCGGAAAAGAAAGTCACATGGATGAAAAGCATCCAGTTACTCATGCTCGTGGTGGGAATAGGTATTGTGATTATATTTGCGCTTTATTTTACGAGAGTTATAGTGAAGCCCATCAGGGAGCTTCTCGGAGTGGTTGATGAGCTGGCAAGAGGTGGAGGTGATCTGACCTATCGATTTAAAGTCGTTTCGAAGGACGAACTCGGTCAGCTTGCCATGAAGTTCAACGCTTTCTTGGAATCTTTGCGCGGATCTTTGATAAAAGTTTTCGACGCTTCTAGGTTCAGTACAATGAGTATTAGCAGGTTCAACAGACAGTTGACAAACTTCTCAAAAAAGTTTGATTATATGGGAGGTACTCTCAATCAGGGTATGTCGGCCGTTGAAAACATAACTGCCTCCGTCCAGGAACAGACCTCGGGTATCCAAGAAATAGCTTCCACGAGTCAAGCGCTGGCCAAAATGTCTGAAGAGTTGAGCAGTACCGCACATGAAATAGCCGAGATGGCAAGGGAGGGGCAGAATGCGGTTGAGGAAGTTACGAATACGATGGTGGATCTGCAAAGTAGTATGACTGCCGTTTCCAGACAGGCGAAGAACCTTTCGAGTAAGGCTTCCTTCATAACCGAGGTTGTTGACACCATAACCAGTATAGCGGAGCAGACGAACCTTCTGGCTTTGAACGCGGCGATCGAAGCGGCCAGAGCTGGAGAGGCTGGTAGAGGATTTGCGGTGGTCGCGGATGAAATACGTAAACTGGCTGAAGAGAGTAAAAAAGCTGCCACGGAGATAGGGGAGAACCTGAAAGAGATAATGGAAGGCGTTGAAAAAACCTCCGATGAGATAATTCACATGAGTGATCAGATAAGTAGCGCGTCGAAACGCAACGATGAAGCGGTTGGAAAGATTTCGGAGGTTCTCGGGCGTGTCGAGAGCATAAGTGAGATGGCTTCCAACGTGGCGGCAAGCGCACAGGAGCAGGGAGCGTCCACACAGGAGATGGCGGCAGCCTCGCAAAACGTGGCGAAAATGGCTACAGAACTCAATGCTGTGATGAACTCTGTTATGGAAACGGAAAGAACCATAAGTCGTTCAATGGACGCTTTAACCAGTGAAATGAGAGAACTCGTGATCAGAATAATGGAATTGATAGACGATTTCTCTACCTTCAGGATTCATACCAAAAAGGATTTTGTAGAAGAACTCAGCAAAACCGCTGAGCGCCATCGTGAATGGCTAAGTAAACTTGAAAGAGTTGTCAATGGTGAAACGATTGATGTGGAATTAGATCCGGAAAGATGCTACTTTGGTACTTTCTATCGTTCTAACACTCCTCCAGAAAAAAGCTTGAAAGATATATGGGAAGAAGCGGGGAAACTTCACCGTGAGTTGCACAATACAGCTAAAGAAATTGTTGACGCAGTGGATACTGGGAATACCGTTAAAGCGAATGAACTCATGAAGAAAGTCAAGGATATTGCGGAAAAGTTTCAGGAAAAATTGGAGGTTTTGAAGAAGAAGCTGATATAAGAAAGATACCCAAAGCGGCCACCTGAAGGTGGCCGCTTCTATTTATCAGTATCTCGTGTACACTTTTTTCTTCTTTTTCGTTTCCATCTTGCAAATACCTGTTGGGCACTTTCCATCTATATGAGCGTAGATTTCATCTTTGAAATTGTCGAGCAGTGAGCGCAGAGGCACGGGAACCGATTGGCCCAATCCACACAGTGACCCTTTCTCCATCAGTTCAGCCAATTGCCACAGATATTCAATATCCTGTTTAGTTGCTGTACCTTTTGAGAGTTTCTCGAAAGTTTGTATGATCACCCTGGTTCCCTCACGGCACGGTGTACATTTACCACAAGATTCATGTTCGAAGAATTTGAAAACGTTCAATCCTATGTCAACCGCGCAGTGCGAATCATCCACCACGAGTATGACCCCGGAACCTATCGAAACACCATAATTCTTGAAGGAATCGTAATCCAGAGGAGTATCGAGTTTGTCAGGGCCTATGAATGTACCTGCCGTTCCGCCGGTTTGCACCATCTTGAGTTTTCGGCCGTTCGCGACTCCTCCACCGAAGGTGTAGATGAGTTCTCTAACGGTTGTACCCATTGGTACCTCCACCAGTCCTCTCTTAACAACATTGCCTACCAGGGTAAAAACCTTGGTACCGGCAGAATTTTCTGTTCCATACTTTTTGAACCATTCTGCACCGTTGAGGATGATGGGAGCAACGTTAGCAAAAGTTTCGACGTTGTTTATGACGGTGGGTTTTCCGAACAGACCCGAAACAGGTGGATAAGGTGGTTTCAATCTGGGCCTACCCGCTTTGCCTTCAATGGATTCCATGAGGGCTGTTTCTTCACCGCATATGTAAGCTCCTGCTCCGAGCCTTATCGAGAGATGGAAGGAGAAATCCGTTCCCAGAATGTTATCACCCAGCAATCCGTACTCGTATGCGTCATCTATGGCTTTTTGTATGTTTCGGATGGATTCGTAGTATTCACCTCGTATGTAGATGTATCCCTTGGTTGCTCCCACCGCGTAAGCGGCGATGGCCATACCTTCTATCACGCTGTGAGGGTCGCCTTCCATTATCAGACGGTCTTTGAAGGTACCCGGCTCTCCTTCGTCTGCATTACACAGAATGTATTTCTGATCAGCGTTGGTTTTATATGTAAATTCCCATTTCAACCCTGTCGGGAATCCCGCTCCTCCTCTTCCTCTCAATCCACTCTTCTTGATTTCTTCAATGACTTCTGCCGGTTTCATTTCCTTGAGAACCTTCGCCAGCGCAGCGTATCCATCGTTGGCAATGTATTCGCGAATGTTGGTGGGATCTATTGTACCCGCATTTCGCAGTACTATCCGCGTTTCCTTCACCAGCTCTTCTGTTTCTACGACAGTGCTGCGTACTTTTTCAGGTAGAACTTCCAGCGAAGAGACCCTTCGACCTTTCAGAAGATGTTCTTCAACAATTTTTTTGACATCTTCTGTGCTTTTGACCAGGTAAAACACTCCATCAGGAAGTACCTCTACCAGCACACCATCCATGTAAACGCCGAAGCTTCCCGTTTCCAGCACATCCACCATTTCCGAAAGGTTGTACTCACCGATCAGCTGGCTGAAGAGATTTTTGTATTCTCTTGCGCCCTTCAAAACACTGTTTGAATCCACCGAAACGAGAACAACCGTTGCTTTCATCGTTTTTCACCGCCTTTTAACTCTTCTATTATGGCTTTCACACGCTCCGGAGTCAGGTTGCCGTATGCCATGTCGTTTATCATCATGACCGGGGCAACGCCACAAAGTCCCAAACAGCTGGAATATTCCAGAGTGAAGAGGCCGTCTTCTGTGGTTTCGCCAAAATCTATACCCAGCGTTTCTTTGAGCGCTTCTATAACTTCTCGGCCTCCCGTGACATGACAGGGGGTGCTCTGACAGACTCTTATAACGTACTTGCCTCTGGGTTTCGTGGAGAACATAGTGTAGAAAGTAAGTACTTCGTATATTTTGGAAGGAGGAAGGTTCATCAATTCGGACAATTCTTCTGCTGCTTCGGGAGGGATGAAGTTGTTGAAGTGGTCCTGAATAGCGTGCAAGGCATTGATGAGCATATCGCCATCTTCAAGGCTTTTCGCTTTTACCTCTTCATAGATGCGTTTGACCGTTTCTTTCACATCGACACTCATCGTTACCCCTCCTCAAGGAGATACTTTGCTTATGGCGTTGAACCTGCAGACTTCTATACAGCTTCCGCACCTTATACATTCGTCATCATTGATGGTGTGCGGTTTCCTCACTTCTCCTGTTATGGCATTCACGGGACAAACTTTGGCACAGGCTGTACATCCCACACATTTGTCGTGGTCTATAACGAATCTTATGAGTGCTTTACATTTTTTTGCAGGACATCTCTTCTCTTCGACATGTGCCAGATACTCATCCCAGAAGTATCTCATGGTGGATAGGACAGGATTAGGAGCCGTCTGTCCCAGACCACACAGGGATGAATTGGAGATAAACTCACCCAGTTGTTTCAACTTTTCCAGGTCTTCCTTCGTTCCTTCTCCATTTGTGATTTTTTCGAGTATGTCGAGCATTACCCTGGTTCCTTCACGGCATGGTGTACATTTACCGCATGATTCATCAACGGTGAATTCCAGGAAGAACTTTGCCACATCCACCATACAGTCGTCTTCGTCCATCACCACCATTCCACCTGATCCCATGATGGTACCGAGTTCCTTAAGAGATTCGTAATCCACGGGTGTATCGAGGTACTCGGCTGGTATACATCCTCCGCTGGGTCCGCCTGTCTGAACTGCCTTGAATTTCTTATTTCCTGGAATTCCACCGCCGATTTCGAATATCAGCTCGCGCAGTGTTATGCCCATTGGTACTTCGACAAGACCGGTGTTTCTGATTTTACCGGCCAGAGCGAATACCTTCGTTCCCTTGCTGGTTTCCGTACCTATACTCGCAAACCATTTTGCGCCTTTCAATATTATCGGAGGGATATTTGCAAAGGTTTCCACGTTGTTTATGACCGTGGGCTTACCCCACAGTCCCGACTGAACAGGGTACGGGGGTTTAACTCGGGGTTGCCCCCTTTCCCCTTCTATGGATGCCATGAGCGCCGTTTCTTCTCCACAGACGAATGCTCCGGCACCTATTCGCAGCTCTATGTCGAAGCAAAAGTCACTACCCAGGATGTTTTTACCAAGGAACCCGTACTCACGCGCCTTTTCTATGGCTATATTCAATCGCTCTATTGCCAGCGGATATTCCGCTCTGACATAGATGTACCCCTGTGAAGCACCGATGGCGTACGCCCCTATGACCATTCCTTCTATTACCGTGTGGGGATCTCCTTCCAGTATCGCTCTGTCCATGAATGCGCCGGGATCTCCTTCGTCCGCATTACACACGATGTACTTTGTATCGCCCTTTGATTTCCTTCCAAGTTCCCATTTCAATCCTGTTGGGAATCCTGCCCCTCCTCTTCCTCTCAGTCCACTGGCCTTTATTTCTTCTATGACCTGCTCGGGTGTCATTTCTTTGACCGCTTTAACCAGAGCAAAGTATCCATCACGACCAATATACTCATCTATATCGGTTGGGTCTATGACTCCCAGATTCCTTGTGGCAATTTTCACTTGTTTAGTAAAAAATGGAAGCTCTTCCTGAGCCTGAGGCTTTATTTCCCCCTCTGGACCTTTGTAGAGATATTCTTCAACTACACGCCCCTTTAAAATGTGTTCTCGCACGATCTTGCGTGCAGCATCGGGGGTCAACTTTTGGTAGAAAACACCTTCTGGATACACTACTGCCAGCGGTCCCAGATTACAAGCTCCCATACAGCCGGTTTCCACAACCGATACCACCGTATCCAGAGCGAATTTTTTCAATTCATCTTTGAAAGCATCTTTCACCGATTCTTCTCCTGCCGATATACACGCTCCTCCAGCACATATCAGTATGGTGTTGGTTGCCACCGCTGCCACATCGATCACCTCAATTTCTTAAACTTCTCCACGTTTCACAACGAGATCGGCAACGATTTCTCCATTTTTGAGATGCTTTTCAACTATGCGTCTGGCCTGCTCGGGTGTCACATTACCGTAGATTACGGGTTCTTCATCCATCAGTGAAACTTCCACAGTTGGTTCTACATCGCAGAGTCCCATGCATCCAGATTGTACCACCGCTATATCGTCCACACCGAACTCATTTATAGCATCCACTATGGCTTTCAACGTTTCCTTGGCACCGGCAGCTATGCCGCACGTTCCCATCGCTACGATCACCTTGCCCCTTTTGCCAGATTGACGTAATTTCAAATCCTTGATGGCATCCTCTTTTATCTTCATGAGTTCTTCCAGGCTCTTTATCTTCGGCATTCTTCATCCCTCCCTATATTTTTTAATTATCGTCGGAACATCGTTGGGGGTCAGTCGACCATAGAAATCCCTTTCTCCCACCAGCACCACCGGGGCCATGCTGCACGCTCCAAGGCATCTGACCGGATGCACCGAAAATAGCCCATCCTGTGTGACCTCCTCGGGTTGGACACCCAGTTCTTCCAGAAATCTTTCCAAGATTTTACCTGCACCTTTCACATAACATGCTGTACCCAGACATATTTTCACCTGGTATTTTCCCTTCGGTTTACGTGAGAAAAAGTTGTAGAAGGTGACAACACCAAAGATCTTACTTGGGGGGAGATTTAACCTGTCGGCTATGTGGTCTATCACTTCATCTGGAAGGTAACCGAAGATTTCCTGAGCTTTGTGAAGCACGTTTATCAGTATTCCGTCTTTGTTCTTGAGTGTGTCTATATATTCGTCCAATTTCGACAGCTTCCCTTTGTCCGCAACCACATCGATTCCCGCCAAGGCGGCACCTCCTTTCTCTGATTGCAGGATGTGAGTATTTTCACCAGTCATTATAACACGAAAGGATTCAGGAGAGAAGAAATCACGATCATGCCAGGTGGTCGAATATCTTCCCCCATGTAACCCCACCTGAGAAATACAAACGACCCTGTGAATCATATGAGACGAAGTATCTTACAAAAACATAAGCCAATTTACCCTTGAGAACAGCTTCTCTTATTATTTTCCTCGCATGTTCGCCTTCATGAGCTACTATGAAGGGAAAGGTGAAATCAGCATCAACGTAGATCGGATATTTCATGGAGACGTTGGGATCCGAAGATCTATCCTGTAATCGTATTCGTGATTTTCCACCATGGTGTCTTCGAAAGCGTATTTGTGGCACGGATTTGCGCTGTGGTCGATTCAGAGCCCTATACGCCAGTTGTATGATGCGCCGGATTTCCATCATATTACCGGAACGGAGTGCATTCTGAAGTTTTCTGACCATGGAGTAATCGCCGCGAAGGATGAAAATGTTGAGTAATCTCTCGAGTTCTTCTCTTTCTCGAGAGATGAATCGCTCATTTTCAACATTTGTAACTCCCGCAATCGGGTTCACCCTCAACCTTTCGCCCAGGGCAATCATTATAGCTTCACCCATTCAATTTTACAACGCCGGAAGGCCTATATCCTGAAAGTGAAGGTGTATCAAAAATCTTCCACCGTTTTCGAATTCGTGCATTTTGGTGGGGAGAGGAGATCGTTGTGCATAAACCAATCTATGGTGTCTTTTATGGAATGTTTCAGAGTATAACGGGGGGTGTAACCCAGCTCTTTGAAGGCTTTGGCATATGAGAACATGTAATTTAAAGTAAGCGTATGTATCGAGTAAGGGGTGAGGAGGGGTTCATACCCTGGAAAGCGGGAAAGAAGCACGGCAAAGGCGGCTGCGACTTTCGCCAGAAAGATGGGCATGATCAACACCTTTGGAGGCATTCCAACGATCTTTTGTACGGTAATCAGCAGATCCTGTATCCATACCGAGCTTCCACCCAGGATGTAGACTTCTCCTTTCCTGCCCTTTTCTGCGGCAAGTACAGCTCCTCGTACCACGTCTCTAACGTCCACAAAATCAAACCGTCCTTTTATACACATCTTAAGCTTGTTCCTGGCACATTTGAGTATAACCCTGCCCATTTCAGAAAGCCTGTAATCGTAGGGACCTATAACACCCGTTGGACAGATTATGACCGCATCCAGACCTTTTTTCACTTCTTCCAGCACAGCCAGACTACCCAGAGCCTTCGACCTGGCGTAGTGGCCCCGCACGTTTTCAGGATCGAACGGAACATTTTCATCAATTATGGAACCAGGTTTCACTTCGCGAAGAGCGTGTACAGAACTCGTATGAACGAGCCGCTTTATTCCAAGTTTTCTGCAGACTTTGGCCACGTTTCTCGCACCTTCAACGTTTACTTTGTACATTAAATTACGTTTTTTGGATGTTATAGATATCACACCTGCAAGATGAAAAACAACCTTTGCTCCTTGAAAAGCTTTTTCGAGATCCTGGATGTCTAATACATCTCCTCTGAAAATTTCCACATCGAGTCCATCCAGCGGTTTGAGGTCTTCAAAAGGTGGTACAAGAACACGCACTTTTTCTCCCATGCTCAAAAGCTGCCTTACCAATACATTGCCAATGTGTCCCGTTGCTCCTGTTACCACTATCATGTTTTATCACGCTCCCGATCTTCCATTCATATTTTATGACATAACATTTTTGCAAAAGTTCAAAAAACAGGGGGTAATAAGCGAATTTTCGCGCATCTTCAAATTTAGAGAATTCTAGTATAATGGAAATTGATCCCAAAAACGATTATGGGAGGAGGGGAAGACATGGAGGCAACGGATTACATGGTATTGAAACCTTTCAGAAATCTGGGTGTGGTGGATTTTTCTGAGCCAAAGAATCGTGAGGAAATGGAAAAAGCTCTGGAAAAAGTTGCTTCAACGTTTGAAAGAAGTTACGACGTAGTGATAGGTGGTAAGCATATTTCCACGGAAAGAAAGATAAAATCCATCAATCCAAGTAAATCCGATGAAGTTGTGGGGCTGGTTTCTAAAGGTGATGTTGAGCTGGCCGAAAAAGCTCTGGATGCCGCTTGGGAAGCCTTCAAAACCTGGAGCAGGACGCCACCTGAAGTCAGGGCCGAATATCTGTTAAAAGCTGCCAGCATCCTGCGTAAACGACGTTTTGAATTCGATGCTCTCATGGTTTACGAAGTTGGAAAAAATTGGGTAGAGGCTGATGCGGACCTTGCTGAGGCTGTTGATTTTCTGGAATTCTACGCACGTGAAATGTTACGGTATGCCAGTGAGCAGCCGCTCGTCAGGATACCCACTGAAAAGAATGAACTCCGATACATTCCGCTGGGTGTAGGAGTGATAATTCCACCCTGGAACTTTCCAGGTGCCATAATGGTGGGTATGACTTCCTCGGCCATAGTAACTGGAAACACGGTGATACTGAAACCTGCCAGCGATTCTCCCGTCATAGCTGCATGGTTCATGGAAGTACTGGAAGAGGTGGGCCTGCCACCAGGGGTAGTCAATTTCCTGCCAGGAAGCGGTGCTGAGGTGGGCGAGTATCTGGTTGCCAGCTCAAGAACTCGTTTCATATCGTTCACCGGTTCTAAGGATGTGGGGTTGCGTATAAACGAGCTGGCGGCAAGATATCAGAAAGGTCAAAGGTGGATAAAAAGAGTGGTACTGGAAATGGGCGGAAAGGATGCCATCATCGTGGATGAAACCGCCGATCTCGATGCTGCCGCAGAAGGGATCGTGGTCAGCGCATTCGGATTTCAGGGTCAAAAATGTTCTGCCGGTAGCAGGGCCATTATCGTGAAAGAAGTATACGACGAAGTTTTGAAAAAGGTTGTCGAGAGGACATCGAAGATAAAGATGGGGGATGTCAGGAAGTACGAAAACTGGTTGGGTCCTGTCATAAATGAAGCAGCGATGAAAAAGATATCCGCATACATCGAAATAGGTAAAGGAGAGGGAGAGCTGGTTTATGGTGGAAGAACTCGAACAGATCTTGGTGGGTATTTCATAGAACCCACGATCTTTTCGAGGGTTCCATGGGATGCACGTATAGCACAGGAAGAGATTTTTGGACCCGTTGTGGCTTTCATCGAGGCTGAAGATTTCGAGGATGCTTTGAAAATAGCCAACAGCACGGAGTATGGTTTAACCGGGTCGTTGTACAGCAGGGATCGCAATCGTATAGAAAAAGCCAAAGAAGAATTTCACGTAGGTAATCTCTATTTCAATCGGAAATGTACCGGTGCGCTGGTGGGAGTGCATCCGTTCGGAGGTTTCAACATGTCCGGTACGGATTCCAAAGCGGGTGGACGGGATTATCTGCTCCTGTTTTTACAGGCGAAGGCTATATCTGAAAAGATCGTTTAAACATCTGGCGGCGGGTAGATCCCGCCGCTTTCACATGTTAGAGAATCCACGCGAAAATGGTTTCAATATTTCCAGTCCTTCAACATCGTAATCTCTGAACTTATCTCTGCTCAAAATGGAAGCGTTGAAGCGTTTTGCCATTTCTACGATAATCTCGTCGGCTGGTGAGTGAAGCTTTACCCAGGGTGAAAGCAGCCATTTTTTAAGAATCGAGACATCTGGTTCGCGAGTTACAATGTACTCTATGTTCGCATCGAATACTATGCGGGGCGGAAAGAAAAAGCGTGGCATACTGGCAAGTTCATCGAAAACTTCTTCGAGTAACAACATGTTGATACTTCCATCCGCCGCGTGGACAATATTGCTTCCATCCACTATGATCATCCTGAACGATTTGGCAAACAACGCACGCAGCATGTAGGGATTCAAGCGTCCTTCCAGAAATATTTTCAGCCTTTCACGCTCATGTGCTTCGAGATTTTTTACCATTTCCCGATATTCTGGGAGCTTGTGAATATCGTATATTTCCAGGCTTAAAAGTTCGCGGAATCTGTTCGTAAAGCATTCTTCGCTCGCTTTGAAGGTTTCATATGCAAAAAATTCTACCCCGCTCAATCCTTCGATCTTGTCCTTCAATAGGCTGAGTAATACCCTTCCCGCTTTTTCGGTGATGCCAAGAAGCTCGATAACCTCTTTTTCATCTTCGCCGTCTTCAAGAAGCTGAAGGGCAACCACAAGATCTGTGGTATTCAGAGGAAACGTGATCCCCAGCAAATGTTCGAATTCTTCTCTTTCTGCTTCGTTCCATCGCCATTTTTTCTTCAGAAGTTTTCTTGCCTTTCTGTATCTGTGCTCAGCATTCTTTAAATGATAATAAAAATCAGGGTCGTGCATCAGTTTGAAGTACTCATCTTTCATCATATCTTTGGTAAAGGAAACTCTCCTCTCATCTTCTCGAAGTTGTGAGCCACTCTCAATACCAGGGGATCGGAGTATCTCTTCCCCATGAATTGCACACCAACGGGTAGTCCATCTGAGAGACAAACGGGAACACTTACCGCTGGTAAACCGGCAAGATTCGCGGGTATGGTATAGATATCCATGAGGTAATATGTCAGGGGTGACTGTACCTCTCCAATATTGTGCGGTTTAACGGGAGACGTGGGGAGCATTATCAGATCGTTTTCCGAGAGCACATTGTTCAGTTCATTAGCGATCAATCTTCTGACTTTCAGAGCTTTATCATAGTACGCTTCGTAATACGTGGCACTCAACGTGAAAGTTCCCATGAGTATCCGTCGTTTTACCTCTTCGCCGAACCCTATTTCACGTGTACCATGATAGGTGGCATCCAATCCTTCTTCCTGCACTCTCAATCCGTATCTCATTCCATCGTAGCGCGCCAGGTTGGAGCTGGCCTCACCTGGTGCTATTATGTAATAAACCGCAACGGATTTTTCCAGCAATGGCATTTCAACGGGTTTTACTTCACATCCAGCTTTTTCAAGCATTTTCAAACTCTCGAAGAAGGCATCCCGAACATCAGCATCGAGCGCTTCGTACTCCAGCAAATTACGTGGATAGGCAACGCGTACACCCCTTATATTATCATTCAGTCCATTCAGGAAATCTACCCTCTTTTTGCTGGTTGTGGAATCTTTTGGATCGTATCCGGCTATTATCGATGTTACGAACGCACAGTCCTCTACGGTTTTCGCTATGGGACCAATCTGATCCAGTGAGGAGCCGAATGCCACAAGCCCGTATCGTGATACCAGACCATATGTAGGTTTGAACCCCACGACTCCACAGAATGAAGCGGGTAGGCGTATGGAACCTCCCGTGTCACTCCCAAGGGCGAATGGTACCATGCCAGTTGCTACCGCCACAGCGGAACCGCCGCTGCTGCCCCCGGGCACCTTTTCGATATTCCACGGGTTCCTGGTGACGAAAAAGGCGGAAAATTCGGTTGTTGAACCCATGGCAAATTCATCCATGTTGGTTTTCCCCAGGAGAACGGCTCCTGCTTCCTTCAACCGCATCGTTACGGTTGCATCGTAGGGAGAGTGATAGTTTTCGAGTATTCTGGATCCACACGTTGTTCTTGTGCCCAGTGCAAGGATGTTGTCTTTCAGAGCGTAAGGCACCGGAAATGGTGCGTTTTCTCTTGTATTGATTGACTCAACGAGGCTGATGAAAACCCCGAACTTTTCGTTGTAAGTTCGGATTCTATTCAGGAAATACTCCACGGTTTCTCTCAATTGCAGTTTTCCGTTTCTGATGTTTCGCGCTATATCCACGGCACTCATTCTGTAGAGTTCGTCAGGCATCCTTTCAATCCTCCTTGAACTTTATAATACCTTTGGGACTGAGCGTTGCGTTGATATTGTTTATGAGTTTTCCCACTTCTTCGGTGGTTGTATCCAAGATTTTCGCCAGTTCTTTCACTGTGAGCCTCATTTCGTTCAGATCCTCGGGAGAGTACTCGGAAATGAACATTTTGAAGCGCTTGGCTGGATCCATTATCGTATCCTTCAAGTTCAACGTGGCATCGACCCTCTTCAACTCTTTTTTTATCATTTCTATTGTCATACTTGGATGCTCCACCACAAGTGTATGGACGGCTTTTCGTGGAAGCACTATTATTTGACACGGATACTGAATATAAACTGTTGCTGTTCTTTGCATGTTTCCCAGAACGGCCATTTCACCTACCAATTGCCCTTTACCCAGTACTGCCAGAAGGTTCTCTTCACTTTCTCTGAATCGGGCGATTCTGACGCTGCCTGAAAGTATCAAGAAGGCTTCTTCTCCTTCCGAGCCTTCGTGAAAAAGAACGGTACGTGAAGGGATCATATAGCCACATTTAACATAAAGATCGAGAATCGGGGGAATGGGTTTGCTACTGGTGAAAAGTTTCATGAATCTGTACGAAAGAAGTTTTCCAACATCTTTGAATTTCAAATGCAGAAATTCCAGTTCTCTAAGAGAATCTCTCTTGCCTATGAGATAATGACAGTAGACGCGCCACACGCTCACTTCTGCTCTAAGGATGTTTTCCAGATGTGAAATGTCGATCCTGTTTAAAAACTTTAGGGCCATTTCGTAATCTCCCTGAGCGATAGCTTTCCGGGCGGCAAAATATGGGTCATTGGATTCCAGCATAGGGAATTCCACCCAATGTGGCCCTTTGATCTTGAAGAAGTATTTTCTGGTTGCGCTTGTACCTGAGACGGCTCCTTCGGAAATCTGCGTATCAGCCCGTTCCAATCTCCTAAAACTTCTGATCAACAGATTCTTTAAGATCTCAGGATTTTTCTTGAGGAAATCTTCTGGATCCTTCAATTCTTTGAGCTCTATATCATCTATTACCTTTATTTTGTCCTGAAATCGGAGGTTAGCCAGTTTCCATTCTCCAAACACGTGTCCTGCGGATAAAGGTATGGAAAATTCGGAGTTCTTCTGTTCAAGCACCGCCCTTCCCCGTACTATTTGAAACATTTCCTTCACATCACTGAGCACGCTTCCCTTAGTAATAACAGTCATTTTTCATCCCCACCTATTTTCAGAAGTGCCAGAAAAGCTTCCTGGGGTATACGCACTTTCCCTATCTCTCGCAATCTCTTTTTGCCTTCTTTCTGTTTTTCCAGAAGTTTCATTTTCCTTGTGACGTCGCCTCCGTAACATTTGGCGAGAACGTCCTTACGTAGCGCCGGGATGTCTGTACGCGCTATGATCCTTCCTCCCGCTTTTGCCTGTATGGGTATGCTGAACTGATGCCTCGGTATCAGTTCTTTGAGCTTATCCACCATTTTTCGTGCTACGGAATATGCTTTGCTCCTGTGTACGATAAAAGCCAGAGCATCCACCGGTTCCCTGTTTACCAGAACACTGACCTTTACCACATCCGACTTTCTATAACCGATGAACTCGTAATCCATCGAGGCGTATCCCCTGCTTATCGCTTTCAAACGATCGAAGAAATCGAACACTATTTCTCCTAGAGGTACTTCAAAATTCATTATCACACGATTTCTACCTGCATTCTCAACCGAGATGAACGAACCACGTTTCTCATTCTGAATGAGGTTCATTAGCCCCCCCATGTAATCGGTGGGAGTTATGACAGACAATTTGACGTAGGGTTCCTCTACATACTCTATGGAGGCTTCATCTGGATACTTTGCAGGATCTCTAACTTCCAATGTTTCCCCATTTCTCAGTTTTACCCTGTAAACAACATTCGGTGCTGTGAGTATGACAGCCATGTCGAATTCTCTTTCTATTCTTTCTCTCACCACATCCATGTGGAGCAATCCCAGGAAACCGCATCGAAATCCAAACCCCAGAGCCGGCGAATTTTCAGGCTCGAACTGCAGAGCGGCATCGTTTAATTTCAACTTTTCAAGAGCATCCCTGAGTTCATCGTAGTATTCGGGCAACCCGGGATACATACCAGCATAAACCATGGGTTTTGGTTCACGATAACCCGGAAGAGGTTTTGACGTAGGATCATCAGCATTGGTTATGGTATCTCCTATGCGAGCCTCGGTGATGGATTTTATACCAGCTATAATGTAACCCACTTCTCCGGCATTAAGAACCTCCGTTCTGGTCATGAACGGAGAGAAGATTCCAACTTCGGATACCTCGTACACGTTCCCATTGGACATAGTCATGATCCTATCGCCCGGCTTTACCGTACCTTCAAACACACGCACGTAGACCACCACGCCACGGTAGCGATCATATCTTGCATCAAATATTAGAGCTTTCAAAGGTGCATTGAGTTCACCATCTGGGTGAGGTACTCTTTCCACCACGGCATCGAGCAGTTCTTTAACACCTTCGCCTGTTTTAGCACTCACCAATAGAGTTTCATGCGCTCCGTAACCTATGAGATCTTCCACTTCCAGCATGGCTTCATCGATGTTAGCGTTCGGCAGATCTATCTTGTTTATTGCTGGAATGATCTCTAGATCGTTGTCCAATGCAAGATACGTGTTTGAAACGGTCTGTGCTTCCACACCCTGTGTGGCATCGACAAGCAATATGGCTCCTTCACACGCTGCCAGGCTTCTACTCACTTCATAGTAGAAATCCACGTGCCCTGGAGTGTCTATGATGTTTATTTCGTACTCGTTACCATCCCTGTATTTGTAGACGACCTTTACAGGTTGCGCTTTTATGGTTATACCTCGTTCTCGCTCTATGTCCATCATATCCAGGAATTGTTCGTGCATCTTATGTTTTTCAACCGCATTCGTTAGCTCGAGTATTCTATCCACCAGGGTGGTTTTCCCGTGATCTATGTGTGCAATTATACTTATATTTCTTATGAACTTCGGATCGCGTATAGGATATCACTCCCCATCTTCGACAACGTCGAGCATCCTGAAAGTATCACCTGGCAGTCTTATGAGTTTAAATCCCGTGGGGAGAATGAAACCTTCAACGGTATTACAAACTATTCCGGAGAACAGATGTCCCCCTACAGCGGGTGAATGGGGTTTAGACAATGAAACGTGAATGTGAGCAAATACCTCACCATCTTTCAAGGATATATTTCCACTTGCTGATATCAATTCGTGTGCTTCCTCGTATTTTACCTTCTCATAAACACCTTTCTCGGCATTGAACCATCCTATTTCGAAATTCATGAGCATGCCAATGGCTCCAAGTAGAATGCCACTTTCTATACCATGTTTTTTCAGCATTGCATAGAGTTCATCGAAGAAATTTTCTCCATGCTCCATCCGGAAGAACAACACATCTTTCATGAAGGCTTTCAAGAGTGTTCCCTCCCTTCTCATGACTATAATGATTGTACCACTTCGGATTTTGAATCTGTGTGAGTTCCTCTGGCTTCTTCTTACCTTAAAATTTCCGATATAATTTAAGGTACATACATTAACTTGTAACAACCATGCATGCAAACTATAACTTATGTAATCTTATTGTATCTTGACATGACACGTTGCTAGTGCTAAGATTATCATCGCGTGGAGAGGAATGGATGTAGATAGGTCTTTGAAAAGTGGGTAGCGGTGTAGGTAAGAGGTAAGGAAAAGGAGTTAATGGTATATAGAAAGCTGGGATTGAACGGAGGGTTTGATCCTGGCTCAGGGTGAACGCTGGCGGCGTG
>JAGGZV010000049.1 GCA_021161835.1 Thermotogae bacterium
AGGTGTCGGAGAGATAGTTTTTCCGAAAGTGAGGTTCACGAAAAAGTGAGAGAAATCGTCGGAAATTTCCTGAAAACATTGCTCACAAGCAAAAAAACCATAGTTCTGACCGGAGCGGGAGTCAGTACTGCAAGCGGCATTCCCGATTTCAGAGGTCCCAAAGGTATCTACACCAGGCTATCCCCCAGGGTATTTGACATAAACTGGTTCTATGAAAATCCTGAAGGGTTCTACAAAGTAGCTCGCCAGCACATTTTTCCAATGTTGAACGCTTCCCCGAACCCTTGTCACAGAATGTTGTCAGTGCTTGAAGAAAAAGGTTTGATAGAAGCGGTGATAACTCAAAACATAGATGGTTTGCATCAAAAAGCAGGGTCCAGAAAAGTTATAGAATTGCACGGCACCATATACAGGAGCATATGTACGAGATGTGGCGCCTCATTCGATCACACCCAGCTGTTGAAATCACTGGAAGATTCCACAATACCCAGATGTTCTCACTGTGGCGGATTGATGAAACCCGATGTGGTCTTCTTTGGAGAAAATCTGCCAGCCGATGCTTTGCAGGAAAGCTTCGAACTCGCTGAAAAAGCAGATCTTTGTATAGCTATGGGTACTTCGCTGGTAGTATATCCAGCCGCCATGATACCGGAAATAACCCATAATTCAGGAGGTAAGGTAATAATAGTAAATCGTGGTGAAACCGGCCTTGATCACATAGCACATGCCAAGTACAACGTGGATCTTGTGGATTTTTCGCGGGCCGTGCTGGAATCCTTCGAGAAAGAGGTGAACAGATGCTGACCTCCATACTCGCTTTTGTCATCGCCATTGAGGGGGTTCTCATATTCCTTCTGTACAGAACCGTCAAAAAACTCTGGGATAGGCGGCTACAGAGTGATGAGTTGATGCATGTTGAAGAACGTATCCTGGAACTCATGGGGAGATTCAAGAAGCTTGCAGACAACAAGATAGATTCGTTGAACACCAAAGTAAAACAAATAAAAGATCTCATACGGGAGGCAAATAACCTTCTTTCTGCTCTACATGTCGCAATTTCTGAAGCCGAGCAAACTTTTGAAAAAATCAGTGAACTTCCCTCGAATATGACGGAAACATTGGAAGCATCCACAGAACGTACAGAACAACTTGAAAATGCAGAAAGAGAAGAGGAACCCAGCGTGGAAAAGCAGATCATGCTTCTGAAAGCTCAGGGGTTAAGTGAAGTGGAAATAGCCAGGACTCTGGGTATGGGTGTAGGGGAAGTCAAACTCATACTGGAATTATTCGGAAGAAAGAGCGGTGTAAGATCTTGAAGAGTTGTACGATATTGAAACGCAAAGACTGGTATTCTGCTATAATATTATATGCCTCGCTGGGGCGTAGCCAAGCGGCAAGGCGGCGGACTTTGGATCCGCTATTCGGTGGTTCGAATCCACCCGCCCCAGCCATTTTTTATACATCGAGGTGATCATCGATGCCCCTCAGACAGGACATGGGTATAGATCTCGGAACGGCGAACACTCTGGTGTATTTGAGAGGTAGAGGTATCGTCATAAACGAACCATCGGTTGTCGCCATAAACTCTGAAACCAACGAGGTATTACAGGTTGGTCTGGCCGCTAAAGACATGATAGGCAAAACCCCTTCCTCCATATCCGCCATACGTCCCATGAAAGATGGAGTGATCGCTGATTTTGATATAGCACGTGCTTTGCTCAAATATTTTATAGGCAAAGCTCAAAAAGGTGTATTCTTTCTGAAACCCCGCGTTGTCATAGGTGTACCTGTGGGAATAACGGAAGTTGAAAGACGGGCTATCACAGAAGCGGCGCAGGAAGCTGGTGTAAGTAGAGTCTTTCTCATAGAAGAACCCATGGCAGCTGCCATAGGAGCCGGGCTGGATATAGAAGAAGCCTTCGGAAATCTTGTTGTGGACATAGGTGGTGGCACTACCGAGGTTGCCGTTATTTCACTTGGCAGTATTGTCACCAGCATTTCCTCACGAATAGCAGGTGATGAAATGGACGAAGCTATAATTCAATATGTTAAAGAAGAATACAGGGTGTCTATAGGAGAAAGAACAGCCGAAAGGATAAAAATAGAAATAGGGAATGCCTATCCTTTGCCTGAATATGACGAACTCGAAACAGTGGTGGTGGGAGTGGATCTGTCCACGGGATTACCAAAACGGGTGATATTGAAAGGTGGAGAAACACGAGAAGCGCTGAGCACACCGATATCACACATCGTGGATTCCGTGAAAGTGACGCTCGAAAGGACTCCACCCGAGCTGGTCACAGATATTGTCGCGCGAGGAATAGTTCTAACAGGTGGTGGCGCACTGCTTCAGGGCCTCGATAAACTTCTTGAAAGAGAAACGGGTATAAGAGTCATAGTGGCTGATGATCCTCTCACATGTGTAGCACGTGGAGCTGGAATAGTTTTGGACAACATAGAACTTCTCAGCAAGATAGCGAGGGGGCTAAAATTCTGAGGTCTCCTAAAGTCTTATACGGTGTATTGCTCGTTCTTATTTTTCTGGTGGTGATAGATGCGAGTTCATCGGGTATAATAGCGAGAACCGTAAGATACATCACTTCTCCCATAGTCTGGGGACTTGCTTCTTTCAAATTGAAATTGCTCGATCTGTACACCTATATGTTCGAAGGAAAGGAAAGAACCCTTCGTTCTCGAGTGGATGATGAGTTCGAAATATTCAAGGTTGAAAGAGGCAAGGTACTGGTTATCGACAGAGGGAACAACATAAAAGTGGGCCAGTTAGTTCTCGCATTTCGCAAAACACCCATAGGAATTGTTTCCAAAAAGGATGGTAATGTGGTGATCGTGAACACCATATGGAGTTCGGATTTGAGGATGCCTGTGAAGGTCGGAGAAGACGATGTAGCTTTACTTGTCGGCGGCATTCCACCCATCGTTGAGTTTTACGATGATGTGAGTGAGATGGAAGAAAAAGAAGTTCAGGTGATCGACTATCCCACGCTTCCGGATGCATCCGCGACCATTGGAAAACTGGGGGTTAAGGTGGCCAGAAAACGCTATCTTCTCATTCCATATGTTCAACTCGATGAACTGAAAATGATATCTCTGTTCCCCAGGGTGAAGTGACATGTGGAGCGCACTCATTATTCCAGTGTTGTTGCCTCTGACCTTTCTGTGGGACTATGTGCTGGGCAACGTGCTACTGCTCCTACCTCTGGTGATCGGATTGTTGAGTATGAAGATCTTCAAAGCAGATCTGGTGATATGGTTTTCCATAGTGGGAATACTCTGCTCCTCATGGTGCCTGGAACGTGTGGAAGTGGGCACTCTGTTTTTCCCGTTTTTCTCATTACTGATGGTGTACATGTCAAAGATAATAGAAAATCGTTTTCTCAGGACCACGGTTATTTACCTGTTAAGCTATCTTCCCTTCTTCATTCTGGGTATCAGGTGGACAGGAATCTGGAGTTACCTTATCATGATCATGATAGTATGGTCGCTGGAAAGAAAACATTCCAGATTTACGGGGAAACACTTCGGGATTTAAGTTCCTTTCCTGATAGAATAAAGGTGGTGTTACTGCAGATGACGGATGAGGTGGAAAACAAATGGCAGTGATGAAAGCCATGGTGCTACACGAACCCAAAGATATTGAAGAAAATCCTCTTGTCCTTGAAGAATTGGAAATTCCAGCGGTGAAAGAAGACGAGGTTCTTTTGAAAGTACTCGCCTGTGGAGTGTGTCATACAGATCTTCATACTGTGGAGGGAGAACTCCGACTTCCGAAGCTTCCCATAATTCCCGGTCATCAAATAGTGGGTATAGTAGTGGATAAAGGTCCGAAAGTCAGGAACAGGAATCCTGGTGAACGTGTCGGAGTTACCTGGCTCCACTCGAGTTGTGGCAAGTGCGAATACTGTAGGAAAGGATTGGAAAACCTCTGCGATGATGTGAAGTTCACAGGATTACACGCCCATGGAGGATACGCCGAATATGTCATAGCCAAGGCAGACTACACCTTCCCTCTTCCGGAGGACATGTCGGATATCGAGGTAGCACCGCTTCTGTGTGCAGGGATCATAGGATATCGGTCTTTGAAGTTGAGTGAGATACAACCGGGGGGCTCTCTTGGACTATATGGATTCGGTGCATCCGCCCATATTGCCATACAAGTAGCGAAATACTGGAGGTGCAGGGTTTTCGTTTTCACACGTAGCGATGCTCACAAGGAGCATGCTTCAGAACTTGGAGCCGTATGGGTGGGAAATCCGAAGGATGAACCACCAGAAAAACTGGATAGCGCTGTGATCTTTGCACCGGCGGGCTGGATAGTTCCATACGCTCTGAAAGCTTTGAAAAAAGGAGGAACACTGGCCATAAATGCCATACACATGAGTCCCATCCCAGAACTCGATTACAGAGAAATATACTTTGAAAAAACTGTGAGGAGCGTTGCAAATCTGACAAGAAGCGATGCTGAGGAATTTTTGAAACTTGCATCCAGAATCCCTTTGAAAACCAGCACAGAAATATTCCCCCTACATAGAGCCAACGAAGTGTTGCAGAAACTCAAAAAATCGCAGATTAAAGGTGCTGCGGTGTTGAAGATATCCCCGGAAAAATGAGAGAAGGAGGGTACTATGGAGATGGATACAACCGCTCTGTTCAAATTGAGCTATGGGATGTACATAGTAAGTTCGAAAAAAGAGAACAGGTTCAACGGTCAGGTGGCCAATACCGTCTTCCAGGTTACAGCAGAACCCATCTTGGTGGGAGTCAGTATAAACAAAGAAAACCTTACCCACGAGTTCATAGAGAACTCCGGCCTTCTGAGTATTTCAGTGTTATCGGAAGATACTCCCATGACCTTCATAGGACTCTTCGGGTTTAAAAGTGGCCGAAATATCGATAAATTCGATGATACAAAGTACAAAATGGGTGTCCTCGGAGTTCCTGTGATACTGGAATATTCCCTTGCCTATCTCGAAGCCAGAGTTATTCGCAAGATGGATCTTGGTTCACATACACTCTTCATAGCGGAAGTTGTGGAAGCGGAAAATCTCGCCAATGGAAATCCCATGACATACGAATACTATCATCGGGTAAAGCGTGGTAAAGCACCCAAAACGGCTCCGACGTATGCCCCGAATCGATGAAGAAATTTTCAACTCTTTCTTATCTTTCCAATGATATACACTTGTTATAGGACCTGTAATCTGCACACACGCCGCCAATCTCTTTTCCACCAAACGATCGGCTATAAGCTCTGCCTTTTCCCTATCGTCCACTGTTGTGAAAACCTGCAAGTATTTTCCCATCTTTCGCTCCCTCCTCATACACAAAGAAACCCAAATTCAAAAAACGGGATGTTATGTATGCATTCACCGCCCCGGAAAACGAACCCATGATGACGAGATAAGGATAATAGAAGAAGGGAGCTTTGCTGTGAACGGCCAGTGCAGCCACGGCTATCTGTAGAGTATTGTTAATGAAAGCACCTAGCAGACTGGTACCCAAGATACCCACCCTGCTTTTCAGGAGCGATAGTACACACTTCATGGAAAGAACCGCCCCCAGACCACCTATCAGGGACATGAAGAAACCTATTGAAAGAAACGAACCCACCATCATCGAACCAAGAAAAGCTTTGAATACCGCAACTGCAACTGCATGACGCAGCTGCAGCGTATACAACGCTAGCAACATCGGCAAATTGGAGAATCCCCACCTGCCCGCAGGCAATGGGAACGGTATGAAAGTCTCCAGTATGTACATACCTGTACTCATGGCTACAAGTACGCCCGCTCTCACCATGTTATTGCGTCCAGCTGCGCTTCCTTCCTTCCAACTTTCACCACTATTCTGTTGGGTACGCAAACTATTCGACCTCCAGGTCCAACCCAACCCGTTTTCTCGCATATTTTTAGAGGACACTCAGAACGTGTTAAACATGCCATACCCCTTTCTCCATCCACAAGGAGTGTAGATAGGTATCGATCTCCTTTCATTATCGTCAAGGTAGCATCCTCGTCCAGAGGAAGCTCAGCGTACACTTCACCATCCACTAATACCACAACCTTACGGGAGAGATCACCGGTGGATACAAACCGCATAGCCACAAAAGTTACCATTCCTATCATGAGGATAATCATAAGGTCAAAGGGGCTGAAAAATCGAGTAATTTCACCGTGATTTTTTGAAGTATTCGAATCCCTGCGTTTCATGGATTACACCTTCTGTATCGATCAACATCACCTGGTACCCATCCGCCTCGAAACCTTCTATGGCTGGACCCCATCCCAGTACGAAGATGGCTGTTGATAAAGCATCAGCATCCACCAGCTTTTCACCTATTACTGTAACGCTGATGGCTTTTCTTGCAGGATAACCCGTTTTCGGATCCAATATGTGATGATACCTCACACCATTCTCCTCGAAATATCTCTCATAATCACCGGAAGTTGCAACAGCTCCATTAGAAAGGTATATTACACCCACTATATCGTCCTGACCACCACGTGGATCCCTTATACCGATCTTCCAGGGATAGCGCCCGAACTTCGGCCCGATTATCCCTATATCTCCTCCGGCATCGACGAAACCCGTTGTGGTATCATCCATATCCTTCGCCATACGTACAGCCTGATCTACAGCATAACCTTTCACGATGCCTCCAAGATCTATCCATGCCCCTTCATCAACGCGTACATGTCTTCCGGAAATTTCCAGCTTTACCCACCCACTTTGTTTTAGTGCCGCCTGCAGCTCTTCGTCGGACGGAACGTGCTTGGAAGCATTGATATCGTTGAATCCCCACAGTACTATCAATCTGCCAAGTACGGGATCGAAGGCTCCTCCTGTCTTCTTCGAATAATAAAGAGCCTTTTTGAGCACGAAGATGGTTTCCTCATCAACTTCCACCCACTGTCCGCCAGCGTGATTGATACGGTATATTATGGAATCTTCAACATACGGATTGAATTTTCGTTCTATTCTGCGCATCTCACGCACCATCGCATCCATTATGATACGAGGATCACGCTTTTCACTGGCAACCACAAGCCTAACAATTGTTCCGAACATGAACTCGTTGCGTTCCACATACTGGGTGAGGCCAGATGAGAAAGTAAAATGCAGCGCAACGAAGACGAAAAACAACACTATACCCAGGAATATCAGGGACTGAATTATAACTCTTTTCCTCAGTACATCTTGGCTATCTTTCTTCCGCATTTAGTGCACCGCCCATCCTCGGTCATTCCAACAAGAGTTACATGGTATCCTTCACGCTTTATAACGAGATTTCCACAATCAGGACAATAAGTGCTTTCATACTTGGGATCCCAGACATTCCCCAGATACACGAAATTAAGGTACGCTCTCGCAAGTTCGTATATTTCCACCAGTTTTTCGACGGGTGTGGGTGGAAGATCATACTTGTAATGCGGGAAATAACGACTTATATGAAGCGGTATATCCTTATCCAGAGAAGCCAACCATTTGAACTCTTCTTCAAGTTCCTCAAGATCGTCATTTTTACCAGGAATTATGAGCGTTGTGACTTCAACATGTACGTTCTTGGCCAGCGCTTTTTCTATGGTCCTCATGACCACCCGCTTTTTTCCACCACATTCCTTCAAATAAAATTCATCGTTGAAGCCTTTCAAATCTATGTTCATGGCGTGAACAGATTGTGCAAGAAGGTTCAAAGGCTCCTCTTCTATGTATCCGTTGGTAACCACAACGTTGTAGAGCCCTTCCTTGGTAGCCAGCCTGGAAGTATCCAGCATGAACTCAAACCACACAACAGGTTCATTATAGGTGTATGCTATCCCACGCGAACCGTTCGATACAGCCATATTAACTATCTGATCGGGACTTATCAATTTGGTAGCAGGCTTTGAATGTGCTATTTCCCAATTCTGACAGAATCCACATTTGAAATTACATCCCCAGCTTCCCAGTGACAATATGTCCTCTCCACAATGAAAATGAAATATGGGTTTCTTCTCTATGGGGTCCATGGCCAGACTGGTCACACGCCCATAATTCAATGAGCACAACATCCCGTTTACATTCTTTCTCACTCCACACAAACCAACCTGGTTGTGTCGCAACTTACAATGGTGAGGACACAACAAACACTCTACGATATCACCCTCAAGTTCATCGTAATAGACAGCAGGTTTCACTTCAACCACCTCTTAGTGATACCTTTCAACCCTGAATTTGTAGAGCTCTTTTCCCTCCTCCCGCGAGTCGATTCCAGCTTTCAAACATGCAATTCTCAGCTGCTCCTCGACGGTGTCCACACCTGGCAAGTCCGGTAAAAGCACTCCTTTTCTAAACCCTTTAACAACCACGATGCCATAAATCTTAGGGTCCAGCTCCTTCAAGTCTTTAACCCGTTCCATATTACCCAACACATCCACACTCACTTCTATTTCGTCCAGCTCCTCGACGGTAACAGGTGGAAAGCGAGGGTCCCGCGTAGCAGCTGAAATAGCATTCTCGCGTATCTCAAGCGCAAGATTCTCCTGGGTTGGAACGATGGTTCCAATACACCCACGCAGCGCGCCATCCAATCTGTGAAGTGAAACAAAACACCCTGCCTTCTTTTCAAATAGTTCCTTTGGAAGGGTTTCATCGGGATAGGGAGCCTTTCCGGTTTTGAGATACTCTTCTATAACTCTTATGGCCCATCGTACGTAAGGATGCTCCCCTTTCACACCGATCACCCGAAGAAAATTTCCGCAAGCTTGTAATACTCAAAAGGCACCAGCTTCTTGGTGGCCACACCATACTCTATGGGGAGGGAAACTATCTCATTCCCACGGAGTGCAACCATACGACCAAAATCTCTCTCCAGAACGAGTTCCATAGCTTTCACCCCATACCGTGTTCCCAGTATTCTATCGAAAGCTGTGGGTGTTCCTCCTCTCAACAGGTGACCTAGAACAACTGATCTCGTGTCATAACCGGTCTTCTGCTTTATTATCTCCGCCAGATAATGTGCTATACCTCCCAATCGTATGTGTCCGAAGGCATCCACCTCGGTTTTATCCGCAACAACTTCCTCCAGTTCGGTGGGTTTGAAACCTTCAGCGACAGCCACTACAGCGTAACCTTTCCTCTCCATTCTCTTCTTCAGTATGCTTGCTATTTCATCGAGCGTCAATGGATACTCCGGTATGAGTATCAAGTGTGCACCTGCAGCCAATCCAGCCTCCAGTGTTATCCATCCCGCTTCGCGCCCCATGAGTTCCACGAAAATTATCCTTCTATGAGATTTAGCGGTAGAATGCAAACGATCTATGGCGTCAGCACCTACATTGACAGCCGTATGGAAACCGAACGTGTAGTCGGTATTGGCAACATCATTATCTATGGTCTTGGGAACCCCAACCACGTTCAAACCCATGGTGGAGTAGCGTGCAGCCACGGAAAGTGTATCGTCACCACCGATAGCTATAAGGGCATCGAGCTCCAGCTTCTGATAGTTTTCCATGACTTTATTCTTGCTTTCTTCGTTTCCAAGAGGATTTGTCCGACTGGTTCCCAATATCGTTCCACCCAATATATGTATACCTTCCACATCGTCATCCGTCAAAAAGGTATACTCACCGTCTATGATACCTTTCCAGCCGTACATGAAACCTATAATTTCCACATCCTTCGTTGCCCTTTTAACTATTCCCCTGATAACAGCGTTTAGACCAGGACAATCTCCGCCACCGGTGAGAATCCCAACCCGCATTCTGCACACCTCCATGCTGTGACGTTTCCTTAATTATAACATGTTTCCAGCGAACATCCCGTTGGATGAAATGGTCGAAACAAGCATCATATGATGCATGAGGTCACGCGTGACGGGAAAGATGATTTCTGTTAAAATCGGTACAGCCGAAAGGAGGAAGACCATGAAACGACTGCCCAGGGAATTGAAAACCATCGATGTTGCCATACCGTTATATCTCAAAGGCGACAACAAGGGAATCCTGGTGATACACGGATTCACAGGTTCACCCCATGAAATGAGGTATCTTGCCCATCGACTTCATGAAGCCGGTTTCAGCGTTAGCGTCCCTCGACTACCCGGCCATGGTACGTGCGGCGAAGACTTTCTGAACGTTAAAGCACGCGACTGGATACGAAGAGCCATGGATTCTTACTTCGATCTGAAGGGATCCCACGACAAAGTTGGAATAGTTGGCCTGTCCATGGGAGGATTGATAGCAACCATAATCGCAGCTCAGTTCGAAGTGGATTCCTTGGTTCTGGCCGCTCCCGCCTTCCATGTAAGCGACAAACGCATAAAATTTGTTCCATTGATGAGATTTTTCAGAAAGAAGATCGCTCGCGATCCTTCAAGAATACCGAATGTTCAGGAAAATCTGGAAAATATAAGGAAAGAATACTGGATGTGGGATTGGGTTGCACCTGGCCATCAATTCCTGAAGATCAGAAAAATGGCTTTTAAATCCCTCAAATATCTGAAGTGTCCCACCTTTGTCATAGCTTCCAGAAAAGATACCACCGTGCCCATCGATGGAGTGCTGAAGGTTTTTAACGAAATACCAACCTCACAGAAAGAAATACTCACTCTGAACGAAAGCGCACATGTCGTTGTAAACGACGTAGAGAAAGAACTTGTAGCTAACAGAATAATAGAATGGTTCTCAAAAACGCTGTAAAAAATGCTTCTTTACACTTAAAATATATCCAGAAATCGGGATAGATTAAGTATAAAAGTATCAAAGGAGTTACAAGAGAGTAGGTGTGATAGCTAAGAAAGCTACATCAACCTTTGAATACAAGGTACCATCTGATGTTTACTATGGTAGACTAGTGAAGAAGACATTTTGGAAAAGGAGAACAAAAACCGATATTTTTCCTATCCAAAAACGGGTGAGCATTTTTCGGAAATCCTAGATTCTGCTTTTGAGGGGTGTGAATAATGAAGGGTAATGAAATAGCGCCAAACATAATAGACAACAGCCCTGGCAAGGAGTTAATACAAGTCATAAAAGACCAACTTAAAAAGTCAAAGGAAGCGAAGTTTGCTATAGGATACTTCTTCCTAAGTGGTTTCTCATTGGTTAAGGAAGACTTTCCGGATGACCTTTCTAACATCCCATTTTTAAAAATCGTGATGGGTAATGAAACTACATATCCTACAAAAGAAGAATTGGTGGCAGGATATAGTTTAAGAGAGCTATTTAAACAAAGGATGATAGAAGATTTGCAAAAGCAGAAACTTACAGAGGAGCAAATAAAACAATTAAAGGCTTTAAGAGATTTTGTGGCTAACAATATTATAGATGTAAAACTTTTCGATAAATCTAGGTTACATGCAAAACTGTATTTGTTTCTTACGAAACCTGGAGAGAGGTATGGTTCTCCTGGTTTAGCCGTGGTTGGCTCCTCGAATTTTACTGCCGAAGGACTCACTCAAAATAAAGAACTTAATGTGTTGCTTACTTCACGGGAAGAGGTTCTTTATCTCAATCAGTGGTTTGACGCACTTTGGGATGAAGCTGTTGAGTTCAGAGAAGATCTACTGAAGGTTATTGACATATCAGGTATACTGCCTGGAAGCTCTTATCCAAAGGTTGGCAAATTAATCGATTCTCAAATGCTGTTCAAATATCTTGTGTATAAGTGGTTTGAAGAAAGGGTATTGAATCTACTTAAAAAGGATATTCTTATGGAATTTCAACTTGTAGG
>JAGGZV010000025.1 GCA_021161835.1 Thermotogae bacterium
GAGATGTTGATCACCGTGGTATCGGCATTAGCCTTCACAGTATCGAAAGAATCGGTTATGGAAGCCCTGATCTCCATCATCTTTTGGTGCAACAATCCCGATATCTCCTCCACCAGGGGTGTGAACTCTTCTCTGAAGAATTCGCTTACCTTATCTTTCAAAGCGTTCAGCTCTTCTCTGGTGGCGGTATATTTCTCCACAATTTCGGAGTACCGTCTCGACGCTTCTTCCTGCCTGGCGCTTATTTCCACATACTTTTTGAGCTTTCTTGCGTACTCTCGCACACTTTCCATGATGACAGCTGTATCCACGGGATTGAGGGTTATGAATCCCATATCCGCGAAGTTTTCTACGTTCTGGATCACAGAAGATGCCATTTTCTCGAACGTGGAGAGTTTTTCTTCATTGTCAGGTTGGGCAACTATCTCTCTCGCCAGAATTCTCAGCTGTGCCAGATCGCTCTCAACACTCGTGATGCTGGGCAAAATGGATGTACTCCACAGTTTCTCTATCTGCCATATACCGAACGGATGTAACTTCACCGCTTCTTCCGTTTTCTTCTTGAGCTCCTCCGCTGCCTGCGGATTGAAACCCACGCTTCTTGCCTTTTTCTCGAGTTCCGATATTTTTGCCAACAATTCCTCCCACCCGGGTGCTTCCTTTACCAGCGGTGATTTCTCACCTTCAAAAGTTTTCACGAGCTTCTGGTTTTTCACTATCTCACTTCTCATGTCGTTCAGCAATTGCCTTTTTTCGATCATGGACATTAACATCGTTGAAATGACCTGACTTCTAGCGTTCACCTGATCCACGAGCTCCAGCACCCTGGTGTGGAACTCCGTACCCGTGGCCTCTATCTCGGACAGAAGACTTCTGAAGTCGGTTATCAAAAGTGATATCCTGTCTCCAAGGTCAGCAAGTTGGTCGTACCTATCCATGTATCCACTTGAATATACAACAGAGTTGAGCCTACCAAGGGTTTCCAGTTGTGAAGAAATAGCCCGCAGTTTGTTCACACCCTCTTCCGCATGCACCAGCAACGTTGATGTGTGTAACCCCGCTTCCTTCGCGCCATGAACAGCGTGCTTCATTATCACGAGAAAACCCACCATAGCCAGAATCACAATCAAATACCCCACGAAGATTTTCACTCCTACCTTCATTTCCTCACCTCAACCTTGTATATGGTTGTATAGATATCTTACACCATGAAACGTAACAGTTTCATTAACATCACTCATGCAATTATTCCGCGAGGATGTGGAAGAGAAAGTACGTTAAAAATAGGAATGATCGTTCATAGGGAAGAAGTGCTTATCGACTCATCCAACCTCCATCCACGGTTATAACGGTACCGGTTATATAATCCGAAAGTTCACTGGCAAGGAACACGACCACACCCTTCAGATCTTCGGGTTCACCCCACCGCCCCATGGGTATTCTGGACAGTATCTCCCGATTCCTCATCTTGTCTTCCCTCAAGGGAGCAGTAAGATGCGTTCTCATGTAACCTGGTGCCACGGCATTTACGTTTATGCCGTACTTCGCCCATTCGTTTGCCAGAGCTTTTGTCAGCCCCAGCACGCCATGTTTGGAAGCAGTGTAAGGTGCTATCAATATACCCCCCTGAAAAGATTGCATGGAAGCTATATTTATTATCCTCCCCCTGGTTTTTCTGGCAATCACATGCTTGGCGAAAAGTTGCGAAAGCAGGAACACCACCTTCAGATTCAGGTTCATCACAACATCCCAATCTTCCTCTGTTAACTCAAGGGCCGGTTTTCTCCTGGTGGTACCGGCATTATTCACCAGAATATCCACTTTGCCGAAAGCTTCAACGGCATCATGGAAAACACCTTCGAGGTTATCCAGATTCTCGAGCAAATCCACCTTCAAGGCTTTGAACCCAACCCCATGCCTTTTGACCCTTTCCTCCGTTTCAGTTTGCTCACCCCGCGCTATACCGACGATGTTGGCCCCCGCTTCGGCCAGACCTTCGGCTATTGCCTGGCCCAATCCACGACTGCTTCCCGTAACGAGAGCAACCTTTCCATCCAACCGAAAGTTCATGAATGAACTCATGAGAACCCTCCTAACCGGAAAGAATGGCATTCCCTGCACATGATCATTTTAACATATATGAATATCGTTATTAATAGTCTACTTGACAAGTCGGAAAAAAGGTGATAGGATATACCCGCCCCGGGGAGGGGGGATAAAATCCGGTGATAAGGGAGAAAGGTACATGGAAGAAAGAGAGAAACCTGAAAGCAAGATAGCCTTTACCGTTACCGGGATGACATGTGCCACGTGCGCCAGAACGGTTGAAAAAGCTGTATCGAAAATAGATGGTGTTAAATTTGCCGCCGTTAATCTGGCGACATCCACAGGATTCGTGGTTGCCGAACGTCCTGTTTCCCTCGATGAAATTAAGAAAGCCGTGGAATCTGTGGGTTACGGTGTATCCACTGAAACTCCAGAAGAGGTTGAAGCCAGAAGATACATACAGTCGAAACGTGATCTTACGATGGCGTGGGTGGTAACCGCACCACTGGCGGTTCTCATGCTCTACCACATGTTCTTCAACAAGATCCCGGGATTTGAAATGATGGAGCTGATAGCTGGTGGATTCACCATATTCTACGCGGGAAGGAGAACCATAAAAGGTGCGTGGATAGCCCTCACACACAAACACACCAACATGGATACCCTCATATTCTTCGGTGCACTGGCATCCTGGTTCACCACGGTACTTTCTTTATTAGGACTTCCCATCGCTTCGTTCGGAGCCATTGGAGCCATGATAGTAGCCTTCCACCTCACAGGTCGATTCATAGAATCCCATCTGAGAGATAGAGCAGCGAAAGAGATAAAAGCTTTACTGAAATTGCAGGCAAAAGAAGCACGGGTAATCGTGGATGGAGAAGAAGTCCTCATGCCCACCGAAGCGGTGAAAGAAGGGTTCGTGGTGGCTGTTAAACCGGGTGAGTGGATACCCGTGGACGGCGAGATAATAGAAGGAACATCCAGTATAGATGAGTCCATGATCACTGGAGAACCCATTCCAGTTCGTAAGACAGAAGGTGACGAGGTTGTCGGAGGTTCCATGAATTTGAACGCTTTCCTCAAAATACGTGTCACGCGAGTGGGTGAAAACACATTTCTTTCGCAGATGATCAAACTCATACAGGAAGCACAGGGTGCCAAGGTACCAATACAGGCTCTCGCGGACAGGATAACCACATGGTTCGTTCCCACCATCATCCTTCTGGCTTCCATAAGTGCTTTCATTTGGTATTTCAACTTTGAGAGATTCCAACCTTTTCTTGAGAGAATCCAGCACATTATCCCATGGGTAATGAGCGGAGGAGATCCGCTGTCGATGGCGGTATTCGTCTTTGTTGCCACCATAGTCATCGCCTGTCCATGCGCCCTCGGTCTCGCCACGCCGATGGCGCTCGTGACAGGAACAGGACTTGCCGCCAGAAAAGGATTGATAATTCGAAACGCGGAGGCGATACAAACATCCAGGGAAGTCAGGGTGGTCTTAATGGACAAAACAGGGACCATAACGGAAGGGCAATCCAAGGTTGTTTTCCACAATCTGAATGAAAATGAACACCATGTGGTTGCTTCCATAGAAGCGCACTCCAATCATCCACTGGCCAAAGCGATAGCGAAATCGATGGATGATCCTGTGGAACTTTCGAACCTACAGGTGGAAGAGATCGCAGGTGAAGGCGTGAAAGCCAGCGTAGATGGAGATACCTATTTCATAGGAAAACCAGAAAATCCGGAATTGTACGAAGAAATACTCGAAGAAGGAAAAACAGTGGTTGAAGTGAGGAAAAATGGCGAAAAGATGGGATACATGGTGATAGAAGACCCCATACGTGAGGATTCAAAGGAAGCCGTGGAACGTCTCAAGCGCCTGGGCATACGACCCGTCATGGTAACCGGTGACAACGAGAAAACCGCCAGGGCAGTTGGTACCAGAGTGGGAATAAAAGAGATATTCGCCGGTGTGAAACCATCGGAAAAACTGGACATAGTTCGCAGGTACCAGGCAGAAGGAGTAAAGGTGGTGATGGTTGGAGACGGCATGAACGATGCAGCGGCACTGAAAGGAGCAGATGTGGGTATAGCGATAGGCTCTGGCACCGACCTCGCGATAGACAGTGCGGATATAGTGATAACCAAAGGAGGAATATCCAGGATAGTCGATGCGGTGGAAATCTCCAAACTGATCTTCAAAGTGATAAAACAGAACCTTTTCTGGGCTTTCTTCTACAACACGGTGGCGATACCGGCAGCGATGATGGGCTTGCTTCACCCCGTTATAGCCGAGATAGCCATGGCCTTCAGCTCGATAACGGTGGTTCTGAATTCCTCGAAAATAAGTAGAAAGGAAGGAAAATGATGCATTGGTGGCCGGGAAACTGGTGGTTCATGAATTTACACCCGATATGGATGGAGCGTACTGTGGATAGTGGGTGCAGCAATAGTGGTGATGGTGACATGGATGATACTACGCGCCGTGGGTACTTTCGTGGGTGAGAAGACCCATAGATGGGAAAAACGTGCTGAAGAAATACTGGATGAAAGATTTGCCCGTGGCGAATTGACAGAAGAAGAGTATAGACGGATGAAGAAGTTGCTTAGAAACCGTTGAAAGAAGAATGGACTTCCCAGATGAACCCTTCGACGCAGTGATATCCACGTTCGTCTTCTGCACCGTGCCCGATCCTCTGAAAGGATTGAGTGAAGTATACAGGGTGCTGAAAAAGGGAAAATACGCATACTTTCTGGAACACATGAGGAGAGAAAAATGGCATTTAAACATCACTCTGAGTATGATGAACCTCCTAACGAAACCTCTGCTGAGAACCAGCATGTTGCGCAGGACAAGAGACAACATACTCAAAGCGGGGTTCACCATCGTTCACGAAGAAAATCTTTTGAATGATGTGGTCAAATTGATGGTCGTCAGGAGGTGATGGAAGTGTACCCTTCCATAAAAGCCGAGATGACCTTGAAAGAAATCATGGAAACTCATCCCAAGCTTGAAGACAAACTTCGAACTTACGGATTCGATATATGCTGCGCGAAGATGGAAACACTTGCAGCAGCATGCGAAAGAAAAATCTTCCAATTTCAAAGGTCCTTCAGGAACTCAACTCAATAGTCGAAGAGTTGAATCTCGTGGAAAGCATAATCAAGGATACAGAAACAAGTTGAAAGGAGGAGGGAAAATGAAAGAATACGTGCTCACCGTACCGGACATGTCCTGCAAGCACTGTGAAATGAAGATTTCGGAAGCCCTGAAACACGTTGGATTGAAGGACTTTACCGTAGATTTGAATTCCAAAACAATACGTCTCAAAACCGAAGGTGTTGAGAGGGTGAAAAAGGTCCTGGCTGAAATCGAGTACCCCGTATCGACGGTTGAAGAGGTGTGCTAAGCGCGAAGAGTTGGTGAGCTTCCACGGTTCATTGCGATTTTGTCCAGGTCACATGATGTGTGGCCTGGACTTTTTTACTATTTACGAATGAACACCGCAGTATCTTGCATCACTTGACATTCGAATTTTGAGATGTTAATATTCATAAAATTTCCAACATAGAAAACGCTCCTTTCGATTCAGAATCGCTCACTTATCTTATCTTTTTAGACTCTCGCAGGTACAAATTCAAAAATGTGGATGGGAGTGATCCACCGTGAGAATGAGAGGTTCCAGAATGTTGTTCGAAGCGTTGCTTCATGAAAAGGTGGATACGATTTTTGGCATCCCCGGTGGGGCTATAATAAGCGTTTACGACGAGCTATGCGACTACCAGGACAAAATCAGATTCTTCCTTTTCAGACATGAACAGGGTGCAACGCATGCGGCCGATGGTTACGCCCGCTCCACCGGTAAACCCGGGGTGGTACTCGTCACTTCCGGTCCCGGTGCCACCAACACCGTCACTGCCATCGCAACCGCCTACATGGACTCCGTACCTCTGGTGGTTATAACAGGCCAGGTTCCGACCTCCATGATAGGTACCGATGCATTTCAGGAAGCGGATGTTACAGGTATAACCATGCCCATAACCAAGCACAACCATCTGGTTACCAGTATAGAAGAACTGCCCAGAGTGATAAAAGAAGCCTTTCATCTTGCCACGACGGGTAGACCTGGTCCCGTCCTGATAGATCTTCCCAAGGATGTGCAGATAGCCGAAGGAGAATTCAACTATCCAAACGACATAGATATTCCCAGTTATCGCCCCACCACCAGAGGCCATCCAAAACAAATCAAGAAAGCCATGGAGCTGCTCAAGAACAGCAAAAAACCCCTGGTGATAGTAGGTGGAGGAGCCAACCTCTCGGGAACCATGGACCTTGTGAACGCGTTCATAGACAAATTCGGTATACCTGTGGTTCACACCTTGATGGGACATGGTGTAAATCCAAGGGATGAACGTCTGTACTTCGGTGGTATAGGCATGCACGGAACAGTTTACGGCAACTATGCTGTAACCCACTCGGATCTCCTGATAGCTCTCGGTGTAAGATTCAGCGACAGGATCCTGGGAAACCCCAAAAAATTCGCACCTGGTGCCAGGATAGTACATGTGGATATAGATCCGGCGGAAATAGGAAAGAACGTGCGGGTGGACGTACCGATAGTTGGGGATCTGAAAAGTGTTCTCAAGGAATTCCTGAACTTTGATTTTGAGACCGACTTCTCGGAGTGGGTGAAAGAACTCCAGGGAGTCAAAGAAAGATTTCCACTGGGCTATCGGAAAGGAAAATACATTAAGCCACAGTATGTCGTGGAGAAAGCGAGCGAGCTTTTCCCAGACGACACCGTAGTGGTGGCAGATGTGGGGCAGAATCAGATGTGGGTAGCGCAATTTTACAGGTTCAAACATCCACGTTCCTTCCTGTGTTCTGGTGGTCTTGGGACCATGGGATTTGCACTCCCTGCAGGTATAGGTGCCAAAATAGGCAATCCCAACAGGGAAGTGCTCGTCATCGCAGGTGATGGAGGCTTCCAGATGAACATACAGGAACTGATGACCATAAACCGGTACAAATTACCCGTAAAAGTTATAATACTCGACAACAACGCGTTGGGTATGGTGAGGCAATGGCAACAGCTCTTCTTCAAATGTAGATACTCCGCCACGCTACTCGACGATAATCCCGATTTTGCTGGAATTGCCAGGGTGGTGGGCATAAATGCCAGAAGAGTGGAGAAACCGGAAGAAGTCGACGCGGCCCTGGAAGAACTGGCCAATTCCAAAAGCCCCACGCTCCTGCACGTGCTCGTGGATCCCAGAGAGAACGTGTTACCCATGGTACCGAGTGGTGGGAACCTTGCGGAACCGCTCACCGATGCGCCCCTCGACAGTGGAATAGTGGAAAAGATAAGGGGTGGAAGCGATGAGTGACAGACAGATCTTTGGCGGTGAACACGAACATACAGTTTCGGTGCTTGTTTACAACAAACCAGGAGTTCTCAGAAAGATAGCAGGACTCTTTTCAAGACGCGGTTTCAACATCAGCAGCATCACAGTTGGTGATGGAAAAGATCCGGGATTGTCACGCCTGACCATAGTCGTTACAGGAGACGATAAAGTCATAGAACAGATACAGAAGCAGCTTTACAAAGTTGTCGAAGTGGTGAAAGTTTCTCCCATTGATCCGAAGCATCGCGTTGAACGAGAGATGGCTCTGGTGAAGGTGAGACTCGATGGAGGAGAAAAAATAGAGCTTCTGCAACTCGTGGAGATCTTCAGGGGTAAGATCATCGATGTGAGCAACGAAGGGGTGATAGTTGAGATAACCGGTGCCACGAGTAAGGTGGAAGCCTTCATAAAGCTTCTTGCGAGTTCACACAAGATCATTGAAATAGCCAGAACGGGTAAAGTTGCGATGAACAGATGGGAGTCATCCTACAACGGGGAGGGATCGTGAATGGCCGTCGTCTATTATGATAGGGATGCCGATCTGAACATCATCAAGGAGAAGAAAGTTGCCATCATAGGTTTCGGAAGCCAGGGACATGCACATGCATTGAATCTACATGACAGTGGCGTAGATGTCGTGGTGGGATTAAGGGAAGGAAGCAAAAGCTGGGAAAAAGCCAAAAGCATGGGATTGAAAGTAGCAACGATCTTTGAGGCTGCCGAACAGGCGGATGTGGTAATGATGCTCGTGCCAGATGAAGTACAACCTGAATTGTACAAACAACACATAGAGAAGAATCTCACCACCGGTAAGATGTTGATGTTTGCCCACGGTTTCAATATTCACTATTTTCGAATAATCCCACCGAAAGATGTGGACGTGACGATGATAGCACCCAAGAGTCCTGGCCACATAGTCAGAAGAGAATACGTTAACGGTCGTGGTGTACCCGCTTTGATAGCGGTACATCAGGACTACACGGGAAAGGCCAAAGATATTGCTCTCGCGTACGCTAAGGGAATAGGGGTGACAAGAGCGGGTGTCATAGAAACCACTTTCAGAGAAGAAACCGAAACGGATCTCTTTGGTGAACAGGCTGTGCTGTGTGGAGGAGTAACCGCTTTGATAAAAGCCGGGTTTGAAACGCTCGTGGAAGCAGGATATCAACCTGAGATAGCCTATTTCGAGTGTCTCAATGAGTTGAAACTCATCGTCGATCTGATATACGAAGGTGGTCTCTCCTACATGAGATACTCTGTCAGCAACACCGCCGAATACGGTGATTACACCAGCCAGGAGAAGATAATAACCAGGGAAGTGCGTGAAAACATGAAGCAGATGCTGAAAGATATACAGAGTGGTAAATTCGCGAAAGACTGGATCCTGGAAAATCAGGCGGGTAAACCTTACTTTTACACCATGAGAAAACGTGAAAGGGAGCATCTCATAGAGAAGGTAGGAAAGGAGCTCCGCAAGATGATGCCATGGCTAGGGGAGAGGAAAGATGAGGAGTGATGTAATAAAAAAAGGTCTGGAACGTGCCCCACACAGGTCACTTCTAAAAGCACTTGGAATAACAGATCAGGAGATGACCAGACCCTTCATAGGTATAGCCAGCTCCGCCAACGAGATAATACCCGGCCACGCTCACCTTGACAAAATCGTGGAAGCGGTCAAAATGGGTGTATCCATGGCGGGAGGAGTGCCATTTGTATTCCATACCATAGGCATATGCGATGGAATAGCCATGGATCACAAAGGTATGAAATTTTCACTCCCTTCTCGTGAACTCATAGCGGATTCGGTGGAGATCGTCGCCAATGCCTTTCCATTCGATGGTATCGTGTTCGTTTCCAACTGCGACAAGATCACGCCCGGTATGCTCATGGCAATGGGCAGATTGAACATCCCATCGGTTCTGGTATCAGGTGGACCCATGCTGGCAGGCAATTATGGAAACCAGAAGATAGACCTCATAACCGTTTTCGAAGCGGTGGGAAAATGCAAAAGCGGCAACATGAGCGAAGGAGAACTCATGGAAATAGAAAATGAAGCGTGCCCTGGAGTCGGGTCGTGTGCAGGGTTGTTCACAGCCAACACCATGAACGCCCTCTCGGAAGCCCTGGGTGTGGCTTTAAAAGGTAACGGCACCATACCCGCCGTTCATGCCGCGAGATTGAGACTTGCGAAAGAGAGCGGCATGATGGTTGTAAAACTGGTACGGGAAGGATTAAAACCTAGAAATATAGTGAACCTGGATTCATTCTTGAATGCCATAGCGGTGGATCTTGCCATGGGTGGTTCCACCAACACCGTCCTGCACCTGAAAGCCATAGCGGAAAGTTTTGGAATAGATCTCAACATAAACATCTTCGATGAATTGAGCAGAAAAGTACCGCACATATGCAACCTCTCACCCGTTGGTCCATACCACATGCAGGATTTGCACAATGCAGGTGGAGTATATGGAGTCATGAAACGCTTGAACGATGCCGGTTTGATCAGGAAAAATGCCAAAACCGTTTACGGTGTCAACATAGGACAGCTATTGACCCAGGTGAAGATCCTGGACGATGATGTCATCCGTCCTCTGGATAAACCTTACCATGAAGAAGGGGGCATAGGGGTGCTTTACGGTAGTCTCGCACCCGAAGGAGCGATAGTCAAGCTCTCGGGTGTTCCTCAAAAGATGAGGCATCATGTGGGACCAGCTGTTGTCTTCGACGATGGCGAAGAAGCGACAAAAGCCATTCTGGATGGAAAGATTAAAAAAGGAGACGTGGTTGTCGTAAGGTATGAAGGTCCCAAGGGTGGACCTGGAATGCGCGAGATGTTATCACCGACCTCCGCGATAGTGGGCATGGGATTGGCGGAAGAAGTAGCCCTGATAACCGACGGAAGATTCTCGGGTGGTTCCCACGGTGCGGTCATAGGCCATGTATCTCCCGAAGCTGCCGAGGGCGGACCGATAGCCATTGTGCGAAATGGTGATCCGATAGAAATAGATGTGGATAGAAGGAAATTGAACCTTCTGGTGGATGAAAAAGAGATCGAAAGAAGATTGAGGAAACTCGAAGAACATCAACTTCATGTCACAGAAAAAGTTCTGAGAAGATATTCATACATGGTGCAATCGGCCAGTAAGGGTGCGACCTTCCGCGAACCGTGAGGGGGTGGTGATTTGTCTGAAAGCACCGTTAAGATCTACGATACAACCCTGAGAGATGGTGCTCAAGCATTCGGAGTTTCATTCTCTCTTGAAGACAAACTCAGGATAGCAGAAGAACTCGACGATCTGGGTGTACATTATCTGGAAGGAGGATGGCCGGGTTCCAATCCCAAGGATATAGCTTTCTTTGAAAAGGTCAAAAACATGAGATTCAAAAGTCTCAAGGTTGCCGCTTTCA
Organism: Thermotogae bacterium; assembly: GCA_021161835.1. Taxonomy (GTDB): domain Bacteria; phylum Thermotogota; class Thermotogae; order UBA12178; family UBA12178; genus JAGGZV01. The sequence goes on from JAGGZV010000025.1 coordinate 10,867, forward strand.
GCTCCACGAGACGTCCAAGAATGAAAGTGGAAGAAGATCCCAACATCCAGACCCTGCTTCCCGCTGAAGTACCTGTCTACACCGTATTCGGCAAAAGCTGGGATCTTCACGTGGAGAAAGCACTGAAAACGACGTACGAAGAAAATCTTGCGATGATACACGATACAATTTCCTATCTGAAGAGATACGCCGATGAGGTTATATACGATGCCGAACATTTCTTCGATGGTTACAAATCCAACAAAGAATACGCTTTGAAAACCCTCAAAGTTGCTCAAGAAGCTGGAGCAAACTGTATCGTCCTCGCAGATACCAACGGTGGCACCATGTGGTATGAGCTTGAAGAGATAATAGAAGAAGTGAAGAAACACATCACCGCTCCACTGGGCATACATGCCCACAACGATTCCGATCTGGCCGTTGTGAACACCCTGGTGGCGGTACGAAAAGGAATCGTTCATGTTCAAGGTACGATAAACGGAATAGGTGAAAGGTGTGGCAATGCCAATCTCTGCTCCGTCATACCCAATCTGGTGCTTAAGATGAACGTGGAAGCTATACCCAGGGAGAATCTCAAAAAGCTGTACGCCGTCTCCCATCTGGTTTCTGAACTTTCCAACAAACCACACAACGATCATCTGCCCTACGTTGGCGACAACGCCTTTGCACACAAAGGTGGTGTGCACGTCTCGGCCATAAAGGCAGATCCAAGGACTTACGAACATGTGGAACCTCAACTCGTTGGTAACACACGCAAGATATCCATATCCGAATTATCCGGCCGAAGCAATATCTTGGAGAAAGCGAGAGAAATGGGTATCGATGTGGATAAAGATTCTCCTGCTGTGAAGAAGGTGCTGGAAAGAGTCAAATCGCTTGAAGCTCAGGGATACCATTTCGAGGGTGCGGAAGCTTCCTTTGAACTGCTGTTTCGCGAGATGCTCGGGGAGAAGAAAAAGTACTTCGATCTTCTCGGTTTCAGTGTCATAACCAGACGTCAGGACGACAGGGTATACTCCGAAGCCACGATAAAAGTCAAGGTACCGGAAGAAGTGGCGAAGAAACAGGGATACGATGAATCCTTTGAACACACGGCTGCAGATGGTGAAGGACCCGTGGAAGCGCTGGACAAAGCGCTCAGAAAAGCACTGGAAAAATTCTATCCATCTCTAAAAGAAGTGAGACTCACAGATTACAAGGTCAGAATACTCAACGAACAGGCTGGTACCAGAGCCACAACCCGCGTGCTCATAGAATCCACAGACGGAAGGAATAGATGGGGTACCGTTGGAGTGTCACCCAACATCATAAATGCCTCGTGGATGGCGCTGGTGGATTCCCTGGTCTACAAACTCTATAAAGACGAAAAAGGAGGGGGAGAAAAGTGAGGATAAAGATTTTCGACACCACGCTGCGCGATGGAGAACAGTCGCCTGGTGCCTCGATGTCCGTTGAAGAAAAAGTGGAGATGGCACAGGCGCTCGAAGATCTCGGTGTGGATCTGATAGAAGCGGGCTTTCCAGTTTCTTCCCCCGTCCAGATGGAAGGTGTCAAAAGGGTCGCGAGCGTGATCAGGAAAGCCACTGTCGTGGCATTGGCACGTTGCGTTGAAAAGGACATAGATGCGGCACACGAAGCCCTGAAAAATGCAAAAAACAAGATGATACACGTTTTCATCGCCACCTCACCCATACACAGGAACTACAAACTCCGCATGAACAAAGAAGAAATCCTCGAACGTATCCGCAAGTATGTGAGCTACGCAAAGAAATACAGCGAGCTGGTTGAATTCTCCGCTGAAGACGCATCGAGAACAGAACCTCCCTTCCTCATGGAAGTTGTGAAAGTCGCAATAGAAGCTGGAGCCACTACCATCAACATCCCAGACACCGTGGGCTACGCCATACCCGACGAGTTCGGACATCTGATAAAGACCCTCAAAGAAGGTGTTCCCGGTATAGAGAAGGTGGACCTGTCTGTACACTGCCACAACGATCTGGGACTGGCACTCGCCAATTCCATAGCCGCCATAAAAAACGGAGCCACACAGGTGGAGGTAACGCTGAACGGCATAGGCGAACGGGCGGGTAACTGCGCACTTGAAGAACTCGTCATGACTTTGAAGGTACGCAAGGATCTTCTGGATTTTGAAACCGGTGTGAATACACATCTCATATATCCCACTTCCAGACTTCTGGTCCACATAACCGGTCTGATACCTTCCAGGAACAAACCCATAATAGGAGAAAATGTTTTCCTGCACGAATCGGGTATCCACCAGGATGGAGTGTTGAAGATGCGGGAAACGTATGAAATAATGAAACCTTCCGATATAGGCAGATCATCCGAAACGCTGGTCATGGGACGACATTCGGGCAAACATGCACTCAAAAAGAAACTGGAATCCTACGGGGTTCACCTGGATGAAGAACATTTTCAGAAGGTTATGGACAGATTCCTGGAACTCGCCGACAAGAAAAAGGAGGTATACGATGATGATCTCCTTTCCATAGTTTCGGATGTGCTCAGAGAACCTCTGCGGGGATACGAACTCAGGTATTATCATGTTCATACGGGCAGATCTATACTTCCCACTGCGACCGTCAAACTGGCATTTCAGGGAGAAGAAAAAGAAGCAGCGGAAACCGGTAACGGACCAGTGGACGCCATATTCAGGGCCATAGACAGGATAACGGGTATGAAAACCAAACTCGAGGAATACGTCATACAAGCTGTTGGATCAGGCAAGAATGCACAGGGGGAAGTTAAGCTTACTCTGAAGATAGATGATTCACTTCACAGCGGTAGAGGTGTATCCACAGATATCATAGAAGCCTCAGCCATTGCGTACATAAACGCCGTTAACAAACATCTCATACTGACGGAAAAATTACTTCAGAAAGACCGGGACACCGCAGGAGGTGCTGACAGGTGACGCTGGCCGAAAAACTTTTGGCCATCAAAGCTGGTAAAAAGAAAGTGGAACCGGGTGAATTCCTGTTGTTGGATGTGGATGTAGCCCTGGCCAACGATATAACCGCTCCCATAGCCATTAAAAAGTTCAAAGAATATGGTGGTATCAGGGTTCACGATCCCTCAAAGATAGTGCTGGTACCCGATCACTTTGTCCCCAACAAGGACATAAAATCGGCCATGCAGGTGAAGATGCTCAGAGATTTCGCACAGGAACAGGGCATAACCAATTTTTTCGAAGTGGGCAGGATGGGTATAGAGCACGTACTCCTGCCTGAAGAAGGCATAGTCAAATCTGGAGATCTGGTTGTGGGTGCAGACTCCCACACCTGTACCTACGGTGCTCTCTGTGCCTTCGCCACCGGTGTGGGTTCCACCGATATAGCGGGGGTATATCTGACGGGAAAGGTCTGGTTGAAGGTACCGGAAACGATCCTCGTAAAATTGAAGGGAAAATTCAAAGAATTCGTGACCGCAAAAGATCTCATTTTGAAGCTTATCTCGATACTGGGTGTCAACGGTGCCAATTACAAAGTGCTGGAATTCTCGGGACCCGCTCTCGAAAACATAAGCATGGACGGCAGATTCACCATATCCAACATGGCAATAGAAGCAGGTGGAAAGACAGGCCTCTTTCCTGTGGATGATTTGACTATAGCCTACGAAGAGGAAAGAGGTATAGATGTGGAACCCATGGAAGCAGATGAAGATGCAAAGTATTACAGAGAGGTGGAGTTGGAGCTCTCCCAGCTGGAACCGCAGGTGGCCTACCCCTTCCTGCCTTCGAACACCAGAAGTATAGGAGAAGCTGAAAAGGAAAAGATAAAGGTGGACCAGGTGGTAATAGGGAGCTGTACCAACGGACGCATGGAAGACCTGAGAATAGCCGCTGAAATCCTGAAAGGTCGAAAGGTTGCCCCACACGTTAGATGCATAGTGATACCTGGCTCACAGAAGATCATGAAGGAAGCCATCAAGGAAGGTTTGATAGATACATTCCTGGAAGCAGAGTGTGCCGTCTCCACCCCTACCTGTGGTCCGTGTCTTGGAGGACACATGGGAATACTCGCAGCTGGAGAAGTGGCGCTCTCCACCACCAACAGAAATTTCGTCGGAAGGATGGGGCATCCAGAAAGCAAAGTTTTTCTCGCCTCTCCTGCCGTAGCCGCTGCCACGGCTGTTAAAGGATACATAGCGGATCCA
>JAGGZV010000093.1 GCA_021161835.1 Thermotogae bacterium
ATATATTCAATCATGGAGTATAATCAAATTGAATACATTGAAATGGAGGTGGAAGTATCATGAAGAAGGATGTTGTGGTACTTGGAGGGGGACCAGCTGGGCTGGTAACGGCGGCTACAGCCAAGAAGAATTTTCCTGACAAGAGTATTATGGTGGTAAAGAGAGAGGAAACGGGTATGGTTCCGTGTGGTATTCCCTACATATTTGGAACCATCGGGAATGTAGATGGGGATATTCTCGGAGTGGAACCGTTCAAAAAACTTGGAGTAGAGTTTTTGATAGATGAAGCGGTTGGAGTGGATTTCAAAAGCAAAAAGGTCAAAACGACATCTGGTAAGGAGATAGAGTACGATAAGCTGGTTCTCGCACTCGGGTCAAAACCGATAGTTCCCAGAATAGAAGGAGTGGAACTTGAGGGAATATATGCAGTTTCAAAGTATAAGTTGGAGCTTGAGAAAATATACAACCGTGTGAAAGACGCGAAAAGTGTTCTCATCGTTGGAGGAGGTTTTATAGGTGTTGAAGTTGGAGATGAGATTAGAAAGCAGGGCAAGGAAGTCACGATAGTTGAAGCGCTGGACACCCTACTTCCCGGTGCGCTCGATCCAGAATTTGGTGCTATGTTGGAGGAGAACATGAAGGCAAAAGGCGTGAAAATATTCACGAAAACCAAGGTTGTAAGGTTCATTGGAAATGGTAAGGTGGAGAAGGTGGAATTGGAGGATGGAACAACGCTGAATGTAGATGTGGTGCTTCTAGCGGTTGGTTACAGGGCCAACGTGGATATCCTCAAAGATTCTGGCATAAGATTTGGTGAGACGGGAGCGATATGGGTAGATGAGTACATGAGAACCAATATACCCGATGTGTTTGCGGTTGGTGATTGTGTGGAACACCGCTGTTTCTTCACCAGGAAAACCAGCAAACTCATGTTGGCTTCTACAGCTTCTTTTGAAGCCAGGATAGCTGGAACTAATCTATATGGCCTCAAAGTTATGAGGAAGAGCAAAGGAAATCTTGGAGTATTTTCCACATCCGTCGAAGGTCTCACTCTGGGAATAGCGGGACTCACCGAAAGAATGGCGCAATCTGAAGGTTTCGAATACATCGTTGGTGAGGCCGAAGGTATAGACAGGCATCCCGGTACCATACCTGATAAATCCAAAGTTAAGGTGAAGCTCCTTTTCTCAAGGGAAGGTATGCTACTTCTTGGAGGCCAGATAGCAGGTGGGAAAAGCGTAGGGGAAATGGTAAACATACTGGCAACAGCGCTCCAATTGGGAGCTACTGCGAATGATCTTTACACATTACAGATAGGAACCCATCCTCTCCTGACAGCTCCCCCAACCGCTTATCCCATAATCATGGCAGCGGAAGGAGCATTGATGAAGCTGAGATGATCCAAAGTGTTTTTGAATGGTTGTCTACATCCCATCCGATCAGGGAATGCTGGGATAACGAAAGGACAGAAAAAGAAACACGAGGAGAGGAGCTGACAAAGACGATTTGGGTTACTACAGGGTTATAGCCAACTTGTGGAGTCTCAATGGCGATCAGGTGGAGCGATGTATTCCCGCAATTTCACACTTTCAATATTCGAGGGAAGGCTGAGCTCGCCTTCCCTTTTTATCTTTTTGAGGAAAGCTATATCCCTATCGGTGGTAAGATGTGGAACTTTGACCATCCTGAGTTCGTGCGGGAGGAGGGCCTTTCTCAACAGGTTCAAAGACGCCTCTACTTTCCACCAGACGTTTTCTTCCACGCCTGTAAATTTGGGATAGTTGTCCGGGTGAGCTTTGATATCCAATGCTACGTAGTTGAGAAAAGGCAGTGCTTTTTCCAGGATTTCCGGTTTTGTGCCATTGGTATCCAGTTTAACGATGTATCCCCATTTTCTCAGAAGTTTGAGAACATCTACCAGATCAGCATGTATAGTTGGTTCGCCGCCGGTAACACAGACAGCATCCATGTACTTGCGCAGGTCTTTGAGACGCTCCAGCACCTGTTTCGTTCTATCCTGCTTTGATTTGTCGCCGTACGCTATGCGCCAATTGTGGCACCACGGGCATCTGAGGTTGCAACCAGCCGTAAAAATCACGGTGCATGGATGACCGGGATAATTCACCAGGCTGAAACCGAGAACATCCACCAATTTTATGTCCTCAAACATCGTGGATTCATGACCTTCCTCTCCTCAAATTCCTTTCTCTTGCCATCGTTCCAGTTTCTTATAGGTCTGTAATATCCTACAACTCTGGAATAGACTTCCGTTTCTTCCCCACAGATGGGACAACGGTATTCTTCTCCAGGAATGTAACCATGTACAGGGCAAACTGAGAAAGTGGGGGTTATCGTTATGTAGGGCAAGGAGAAAGTTTCAAATATCCTCCGAATGAACATCTTTAGAGCTCCGACATCTTCCAGCTTTTCACCCACGAAGAAGTGTACCACTGTTCCCCCTGTATATATAGCCTGAAGTTCCTCTTGATGTTCGGCTATTTCGAAAGGATTGTCACTGAAGTTCACTGGTGGCTGGCTGGAATTCGTGTAATACGGATTGTTCGCATCACCCGAAGTTATTATGTCCGGAAAGCAGGATATATCCAATCTGGCTAATCTGTATGAAGCCGATTCTGCAGGGGTAGCCTCCAGATTGTAGAGGTTTCCTGTTTCCCTGCTGTACCTTTCCGTTCGCGTTCTCATGAACTCCAGTATTCTGACAGCAAATCTTTTGCCTTCTTGTGAGACTATGCCTCCCTCTATCCCAAAATTGAGCAATCCTTCGTGCATACCCACTATCCCTATGGTGCTGAAGTGGTTGGACCAATACTTGCCCACCATTTCTCTAACGGGTTCCAGGTAAACCGCGCTGTATGGATACAAACCCATTTCGGTGAAGCGTTCGATATACTCACGCTTTATTTCCAGAGAATCTCTGGCTGTTTCCATAACATCGTCCAGCAGCTGGAAGAACTTTCCTTCGTTTCCTCTGGCAAGATACATCAATCTCGGAAGATTTATGGTAACGACGCCGATGGAACCTGTGAGTGGATGTGAGGCGAACATACCTCCGCGTTTTCTGGGTTTGCCGAAATTTTTACTTTCGAGATTGAAGTACATCCTTTCGAGATGTTCATGAACCTTTCGATTGTCCAATCTCAGTCTACAACACATACTGCGTACATCGTCGGGATCCATATCGGAAGAAATGTAGTTGGCGAAATACGGGGTACCGTATCTTGCCGTCATTTCCATTATCATGTCGGTTATCTCGTTATCCCATTCGAAGTCCCTGGTCACGTTGTAGGTTGGAATTGGAAAAGAGAAAGGGCGGTTCGAGGCATCACCTTCCATCATCACTTCCACAAACGCTCTGTTTATCATGTTCATCTCTCGCTGGAATGATGCGTAACACTCAGGTTTTTCTTCGCCACCAACTATTACCCTGCGGTTGGCCAATGATCGGGGTACCTTCAAATCGAACGTGAGATTACTGAAGGGTGCTTGAAACCCTACACGTGTTGGTACATTCATGTTGAAAATGAATTCCTGCATGAGTTGCTTGAGTTCAGCATAGGAGATGCCATCGTACCGTACGAACGGTGCCAGAAAGGTATCGAAGTTCGAGAAAGCCACGGCTCCAGCTACCTCTCCCTGCAACGTGTATATGAAATTGACGATCTGTAGAAGCGCTGTTGAAAGGTGTTTCGGTGGTTTGGAGGAGACTTTACCGTACACACCTCCAAAACCTCTGCGCAGTAGATCGAAGAGATCCCAGCCCACACAGTATGCACTCAAAGAGCCGAGATCGTGGATGTGAAAGTACCCTTCCTCATGATATCTTGCTATCTTTTCTGTGTACACTTCCTCCAGCCAGTATTCCTTTATCACCCTGGAATGTACGAACTGGTTTAAGCCCTGTAAGGAATAATTCATATTGGCGTTTTCACGCACTGTCCAGTCTCTTTCAAGAATGTAAAGCTCCACAAGATGAGCCATCTTGCTGGTTTTTACCTCATTCATTTTGTTACACCCCCACGAGTGCTTTTTACAAACATAAAAGTTCCCTTCCCTCCCAAGGGGTTGGGAACTCAACGGCTGGGGCAGGTCTCCCGGCTTCGGGATCATCCTACTCCCCGCACCTTCCCAGGCATTGAAGCCCAGTGGCATTTCAGCGGGTTTCGTCCCCCGTCACGGTGGCTGGGCCGCGCCGGATTCCCACCGGCTTCCCTTTTAACCCCTGTATAGGGGACCCTCACCGTTTCAAATATTCGGTTTTCTCTATTCTACACTTTCAACTTTACAAATTCTATTAGATTGACAAAAGCCAGCTTCTGACAGAGCGAGTGCGTGAAGAATCGGTTATGGGATCCTCGGCAAGATTCACCTCTGTGACGGGAACGTCGAATTTGACTTCAGGTTTGCCGCCAGATGGCTCAAAGACTCTCAAGATAATCCCATTTCCCTTTTCAAAAGGTTTGAAGGCGCTCACAATTCCTTTCTCCACACGGAAAGGTATGGTCATATCATTTTTGATGCTGTACTCTCCTTGAAAGGCGAGGGGTGGTAGCAGGATCTCGCGCGCGATCTCGTAGATTTCGTGGAGCGTCCCTTCTTTCAGGAGTACGAGCGACAATGTGAACTCATGAATTCCTGATTCCTGAGCATTCGGTGTGTGGATCATTGGACCCGCATAACCACGGCGTGTGACAAGATCACCCCGAGAAAGCCATTCCACACTTCTCAGAAGGGTTATCTCGAATCCCTCAGTTGTGAGGTGAAGTTCATGGAGTCCACGTGTTACCACCAGTATGCGCTCGGTGGGAAATGCGACAAAAGAGAATAGTGGATAGATGTTTTCGGGGAGCTCCGCCCAACTGGTAAGATCGGCGGTGAAGTTTTCGCGTTCGCGTCTAATAACCCCAAAATACCCATCAGTTAAGCAGCTTGAAAAATTACCAATGGGGAAAACAATGGATAGTCGGTGATCCTTGACAACATTGTTTACTTTCATCCTTATATCCACCCGAGGTTCACCGTTGAAAAAGGTGTAGTCGATTTCCACAGGCATCTTCAGTTTTTTATTTGACCTGATGCCATTCATCCTATCTAGGGACTTGGGAAGTTCCATGTTAAAACGCGCGCGGATGGTTTTCAGATAAGCGGTGGAGAGTATCTCTTCAAAGTCCACTTCACATTTCAGTGAATCGAACTCTTCCCTAGAAAGATGGGAGTGATTGTACTCATCCCCTGCATCTTCCACATCTTTCAAGTACCCAATGTTCTCATGGTTTTTTCCATACCATGAGAACCCCAGTGTGCCATTTGAGAGGATTCTGAAAGGCGTGTGAAAAGTGCGGGTTTCCTCTTTCGTCGCATTCGCTCGTCTCTTTATTTTGAAATTACATAAACCGAAGGAAGGCAGCTTGACTCTTGCCAGACACTTATAAACACACAGATTCAGGTCGAAAATCCGGGAAGTGGAAGGGTATACAAGGAATTTTGCCCATCTCTCACGTGGAATGTCTTTCGGAGCATCTGCCACTTTTTCAAAGTGTGAAAACGCCACTCCTTCACCCTCAAGAACCCAATCGCCTTCAGGGAGCATGACAATGGCTTCGAAAAATCTTTCCTTTTCTTTTTCCAATGGATTGAAAACCAGAAGCCCGAAGTCTGATAAGTACTCACCTGCTATTTCGGTCATTAAACCGGCCGAAAGGGCTATACCATGATGTAAAGCTCTTTTGAGCCTGTTGATCACCGTTTCGTGTACCTCATCGCGGCTACATCCGCATATGCTGTCGTGTGGTTGTGAACGAAGGATGAGTTTCCATCCATACCATAGTTGTTCCAGCGGGACGTCCTTCCCCTCCAGGCAAGCAAGAGCCATCAGGGGCTCCACATAGTGCTGGTAAAGAATCTCCGTTTCGAAATTCAAAAGTTTTGCGGATATTCTTGAAGACAGCACTCCTTTTAGCACGTGTTCTTTCTTCGGTGAGCGCAATTCTCCCTCTAAAATTTCTTCAGGTTCTGGCAGTCCAGCTACAAAAGTTTTCAGATTACTGTGAACAAAGTGTATTTCCTTTCCGGATATCTCTTCAAGTATTTCGGGAACGTTTTCGAAGGGAATCTCATGATCTGTACCATTCAGCATCAATGGTGGTGTGTCACCATACAATCTGAGCAAACGGTGGCCTGTTGTCAACAATACCTCTTTGAATCCTTCACGGTCTTTCCCAAAGTGGGCACCGTTACTGTAACCATCTATGAGATGGTAGGCATTTACAGCATCACCATGTGGAGATTTCCATTTGAAGATGGGGAGGGATTCCCTCCCCACTCCTCTCCAGACAATAGCCCATTCCATTCCCAAACCTCGAAGTATTGTCGGTGTGTAAGCACTGTGTCCAAACATGTCGGGAAGGTAAGCCACATTCAAAAGAGGAATGTCGAACTTCTCTGCCAGTCGTTTGCTCATCAGATAGTTTCTTATCAGGGCTTCTCCACTCACAAGGAATTCATCCGGGAGAACATACCATGGCCCTACCTGCACCCTTCCCTCTTTCACGAGTTCCAGGAGTTCTTCTATTTGCCCCCCCACTTCTTCGTAATCTTCCAATATGATCGTTTGACCATCCAGATGGAAAAATTCAAAGGTCCTGTTTCGTTTCATATCGGCTACGAGTTTGTCCAGTAATCTCACCATCCTCTGTCTGAAAACTTCGAAGGTCAGATACCATTCTCTATCCCAGTGTGTGTGGGATATCACGTAAACTGCTTTCTTCATCACTTCCCGCCTCCTCAGAGAAGAATATCGGGTTGGTCAATATAACGGTTTCATCTCTTCGGTTCTTCATCCAGAGTATCACGAAATCCCGCTTTTCCAGATGTGAAACCTTTATTTCCTGTTCCACGCTCGTTTCCACTTCCAGTACTTCGTTGTGCGAAATCAGAAAGGTTTTATGTTTTCCTTCTAATCCTTCTATTTTAATGGAAAGAACCGTGTTTCCTGAAGGTACAAAAGTCTTTCCAATTGCTTCTTTTCCATCGATCAGCACATGGATCTTCGGACCGTTTGAAAGGTATACCTGTCCGGTTTTTATAGCGTACAGTACTTCTTCGAGCTCCAGTTTTCTGACTCTTACCCAGGTTCGTACAGCTTCTCTATCCCTCTCAGAAGGTCTATGAAAATCGCTTCCTGCGGTTGCTGGGATTTTCCACCCGGAACGTAAGCACTGTATCCATCGATGTATGGTGAGATGATTCAAAATACGGGCTTTTCTTGGCAAATGTGACCAGACCTCAACGAAATCCAGAGAGAAGGGATTTACGGAATGTTTCCATTCACATCCCACGCATATGGGATCTCCCGGTATGAAGGGGTGTGCTACTCCCATTAACCCACCTTGATTCCTGACGGTTTCGTGCACTTTCGAAATGCTTCTTTCTTCCAGATTTCTTCCTTTCCAATCTACGAACTCTCTGCACCCCAGTATCAATGCATGACCGTGGAAAGTGTTGAGTTCCTGACCAGGAAACCCCTTTATTTCTTTCACTTCTTCCAGCTCTCTCCATCCGGTGATGTTGCTGTGATCGGTGAGGAAGAAATAATTGAGCTTCAATGACTTGAAGTATTCTCCTAATTCCTTCACCCTGAAGATTCCATCGCTGTGCGTGGAATGAGAGTGCAGTTCTCCACATTTCCATGTACAGTATCTCTTTCCTCTCGTTTCGATTTCAAGAACATAGGAAACTTTCCCAAATATACCGTGAACTTCTATTGCTGCGGTCCACCTTCCGGGAAGTGGAAGACATTTTCTTGCACAATCCGATGGATTCTCACTTATTACAAGTTCGTTGGTGTTTCTATCATACCGCCCCATGAACCGTCCCATGGAGTCGTAAACCAGAAGATTCAGATGGTTGTCTGAGCCAGCGGAGCTTTTTGGGGCATAGTCAAAGCGTATCGCCACTTCCTCAGCGAAATCTGGCACCTGAAAGTATTTCACCTGTACCGTTTTGGAATCGTTAACACGTAGAACGCCTTCAAATCGTTCCTTCATGTTTCCTCCTCGTTTTCAAACGCCACGCGCTTGCCTGAAGAATCGAAGAAATTCAGCTTGTCCCTTCTGAAATATATCCACAGCTTTTGACCTGGCTTGAACACAGTTTCTTCGAATGTGAGAACCTTAAGATACTGCTTTTCAAGTTTCAAAGTCACCACATTTTCCACACCCAGTGGTTCAACAACGTAAACTTCTCCAACAAGATCCCCTTCTTTTCCAAGTTTAATGTATTCGGGCCTTATGCCCAGATAGGCTTTTTCGCCCAGTTTTTTCAAAATACCATGTATTTTCTCTATCTTGATTTTCTGTCCATCCAGGATCATGCTGTTCCCATCTGTGTGGAATTCCAGGATGTTCATAGGTGGATTACCTATGAACCCCGCCACGAAGATGTCCGCAGGTTTCTCATAGATTTCCTTTGGCGTACCAATCTGCTTTATGATCCCTTCATTCATGACCGCTATGCGTGTTGAAAGAGCCATGGCTTCTGATTGGTCGTGCGTAACGTAGATTGTGGTGGTTTCGAGCTCATGATGTAAGTGTTTAAGAAAGCTTCTAGCTTCCAGACGTAGTTTTGCGTCAAGGTTCGAGAGAGGTTCATCCAGGAGAAAGACGTTCGGCGTTTGTATTATGGCCCTGGCGAGAGCAACACGTTGTTGTTGACCACCGCTTATTTCCATTGGGTATCTGTCAAGCAGTGTATCTATTTGAAGGTGTTCGGCAACGTATTTCACCCGTTCCTCTATTTTCTTCTTTGGTGTTTTTCGAACAACCAGAGGATAGGCTATGTTCTGGTACACGGTCATGTGAGGATAGAGTGCATAATTTTGAAACACCATCGCGACATTTCTCTGTCCGGGAAATTTGAGAGTGACATCTTCTCCTGCTATGCGAATGATCCCACTGGTGGGAATTTCCAGTCCTGCTATGAGACGTAGAGTCGTGGTTTTACCGCACCCCGATGGTCCAAGAAGAGTGAAAAATTCTCCTTTTTCTATAGAAAAGCTAACATTGTTGACGGCTATGACATCTCCAAATTTCTTAGTTACCTTCTCGAACTCGACCCATCCCACAGTTTTTCCTCCTCTCATGCTTTTATACCGCCGTAGAAGGAGAAACCGAACTTTTTCTCGACTATCAAATACACCAATATGACCGGTATGGTATAGAGAAGGGAGTAGGCAGATATCATGCCCACATCTGGCACCCCTATTTCTGTGAAAAATGTATATATTGCTATGGAGATTGGATAAAGCTTGTTCGATCGCAACAGAACGAATGGTATCAGGAAGTTGCTCCACGAATTGACGAATACAAGCATTGCTATCACGATTATTCCCTTGCTTGAAAGAGGCAGGAATATTCTCAGCATGGCTTGAAGTGGAGAGCTTCCATCTACCAGTGCTGCTTCTTCGTACGTGCGAGGGATGGAATCTATAAAATCTTTCAATATGAAAATGGAGGTTGGAAGTAGCCCTCCGGACATGGTGAGTATAACACCCAGATGGCTGTCAACCAATCCAAGTTTGAGGTTGAGCATAAAGAGTGGGACCATGGCTGCGACACCTGTGACAACGCTGGAGAATAGGATGAGAGTGTACAACAGCAGATCGCGACCCTTGAAATAGTGTCTTGAAAGTGCATAAGCAGCCAAAAGAGCGGAAAAGGTCACCAGAACAACCGTGCCTCCTGAAATGATGAGGCTGTTTCTGAACGCTATTAAAGCTGTGGGATTTCTAAAAACGCGGATGAAATTGTCGGTGGTCAACCCCCCTGCCAGCGAAATGGACAGGGAAGGTCTTTTACTGAATGGAGTCACAAAGAGCCAAACCACGGGGGCTATGAAGAAGGAAAGGATCGGTGCTAAGGCTATATAGCGAATCACGTCCAGAATATTCAGAGGCCTTCTCCTCATCTTTTCCTCACTCCCCTGGATTGTCGGGAAAACCTCAGATAGAATAACGCCAGGAATAAATTGATCAACAAAACCACCGTGGATATCGCAGATCCATAGCCTATTTTGAAGTAGCGAAAAGCATTACGATAGATGTATATAGGTAAAAGTTCCGTTTTGAAGGATGGACCTCCATGTGTAAGGAGATAGGGTGTGAAGACGTTGAACGTCCACAAAGTGATGAGTATTAAATCCGTCAGGATATATGACTTGATGTTCGGAAGAATTATATCGATGAATTTTCTCCAGGGTTTCACATTCATGATCTCCGCTGTTTCCAGGTATGAAGGTGGTATGGTTTCCAGAGCAGCCGAGAAAAGCAACATGGAAAACGCTGTTCCGCGCCAGGTGTTAAAAATTATTATCGATAACACAGGGTGATCGTAGAACCAGTTCACCTTTCCAAGTCCAAGATGTGACAAAAGGATATTCAGAGAGCCAAAATCTTTGTCCAAAAATGCTACCCAGAGATATGCCACCACCACTTCCGGTATTATCCACGCCAGTATTACCACAGCCTGCACGATAGATCTGAAACGCTGTGGTTTACGATAGGTTATTAATGCCAGCGTCATTCCCAGTCCAGCTTGACCGATTATGGCTGAGCCCAAGACAAATATGAAACTTATCTTCAAGGCATTGTAGAAGAACCTGTCCTTGAAGATTCGCACAAAGTTTTTTAACCCAACAAATTGAGGATGTGCTGCGCGTATACCTGTAAGTGTTTCATTCGTCATACCTATGTACAAAACCCATAAAGCGGGGAAAATCAGGAAGCATCCTATCAATATTAAAGCTGGAATCAGCATGAACAATATGGTACGCTTTCCCATCAATGGAGAAATGTTGTTCACACATTTACCTCCCTTTCTAAATGCGGGGGCAGCGCCCCCGCATCTTTTATAACATTATCTTCATGGTAGAACTTCCACGTTCTCTTCTCCAACTATATCCGTAACGGCCGCGGCAAATTCTTCTATGGCTTCGTCGATGTTCATCTGACCCGTTATGACCCTTTCAGTGAGAAGTTGAGCCTGGAAGGATATCTCCGGATACACGGGGAACGCGGGTCGGAACGTGGTGTATTTGACCAACGCTTTACTGGTTTCGGCTATGAACTTATCTCTGTTAACCGTCCACGAGAGTTCCGCAAGATCGGATCTGGGTGAAACGAAAGGTTTCAATTCGAAGTAGCTTATCTGGGGTTCAAGGTACAGAATTCTCTTCAGAACTTCCGCGACGAGTCCCGGATATTTGGTGTTGGGGTTCACGGCGAAACCAGTACCACCCGATATGGAAACGAATTCCGGATCACCTGGTTTGCCCCTTCCAGGCATGGCAGCCCAGCCGATTCTTTCATCCCTGTCGGGGAATCCCCATGCGGGATTGTTTGGCGAAAGTACCGATGTATAGAACCAGGTTCCTTCCACATACATCGCTATTTTCTCTTTCCTGAAAAGTTCGAAGGTTTTTTCGCGTGCTTTTGGTGAAACCTGTAGATCCGCATCTCCCAATTTTTCATCCACGTATATCTTTTTGTAAAACTCCAGCGTATCTCTCAAAGCGCTGCTCTTCACTATCCACTTGCCGGTTTTCCAGTCATATAGGTTACCTCCTGCACCAAGCAATACCATGAAGAATCCCTGCATCGTTGTCGCTTCACCCATTTCCGTTCCGGCGTTGAGTTGTATCGGTATCACGCCAGGAAGTTTCTTCTTTATTGTTCTGGCGGCTTCCAGGATATCTTCCCAGGATCTCGGTTGCCAGGGTACAGGTAAGCCTGCTTTTTTGAAGAGTTCCTTGTTGTAGTAAATCATCCTTACATCTGTACCAGCAGGAATGAGGTATGTTTTTCCCTTATATCTACCCATGGTTTTCATGGAATCGTAGTAATATTTCCATGCAGGGATTTGGGCGACTATATCATCGATTGGTCTTAGATAACCGGCTTCTGCGAATTCCGGAACCCAGAATCCGTCTATCCACATGATATCTGCACCGCCACCACCTTTAATGTCCAGTACGATCCTGGCTTTGAAATCTTCATCTTTGATACCTGTCTGTATCAATTCGATGTCGATGCCCAGGTCTTCCTCGATCATTGGAATGAATTTTTCAAACCACTCCACCACCTGTGTGTTCTTTCCACCCTTGATGGCATTGGCAATAATGGTGATTTTGACTCCGAATAGCGCCATAGCCAACAAACAAACAAGAAATACCGTTAGAACCTTTTTCATCAGCACACACCTCCCTGTTTATAAGATTAAGCTGATTATTCCTCCATTTCCATACACCCGCATGATCTTCTGTAAACCGGACTAACAGGCACATAGTGGTCCCATATCTTCACATTTTCCCCTCGCATTATTGAGAGCAATAATGCAGCTGCTTTCTCTCCCATCTGTTCCGGCATCTGTTTTACCGTTGTGAGAGGTGGATGTATATATCGAGCAAAAGGTCGATCATCGAAAGCGACAACTTTTATATCTTCTGGTACTTTACATCCGCCAACTTCGAGATTTGCAAGTATTTCAGCGGCTATCAAGTCCGTGCAGGCAAAAACGGCGTCATAGTTTTTCAGTCGTTCCGTCAGAGTGGGAAGATCTTTCTTGTTGGTTATCATCAATTCCAGGTTTACATTGTGTTGCTTTGCTGCTTCCATAGCCCCCATGTATCTGTCTCGAACACTGCTGATGTTCAATCCTTCCCAGCTAACAAAACAGATTTTCTTGCATTCATGTACGTTGACAAGATGGGATACCATATCGTATGCTCCCTTGCGATTGTCGGACTGTACACTGTAAGATTTCAAACCGTCTACCGTGCGATCAACGAAGACCACAGGCTTTTTCTGATTCAGCAATACTCTTAATTCCTCGTTTACTAGGGAAGATTCATGGGGCATTATGATGAATCCTTTAACACCCATTTGTACAAGAAGATGGAGCTTACTCGTCTCATCATCGATGTTGTCACTGCAAAATTGCACCACGGGATGAAAACCGAGTCTTGAAAGATAACTTTCCACACCCTTAAGTATTCCCATACTGAGATAGTCTGAAATGGGGGTTATAAGGACACCTACAAGCTTATCGCCCAGCAAAGAGACGGCGGGTTTTCTAACGAAAGCCCCTATGCCTTGTATCTTGTACACGTACCCTTCAATGGCCAACTCTTCGAGAGCTCTTCTAACTGTTATACGGCTCACATGAAAGGTCTCCATCAATTCCTTTTCCGAAGGTATACGATCATCTGGTTTAAGCTCCCCAGAGTTTATGCGCTCAAGGATGAATTCTTTTATGAGTTTATACATTGGTAACTTTTTGTTCATTCATTCCTCACCCTCCTTTCAAAATATATCATGACATGTTATGACATGTCAAGACATCGTGAAGTTTTCACGGAAATCTCCGTAATTCGTTTGTTTTATGACTTTTTCTATCTGCTGGATGGTCGCGAAAAGGCCTTTACGTTTGCGAATATTCCAAGAATTAATCCCAGGACGAAACTCCATACAGCTGCAAGTGTTATGCGTTTATCAGGAGGAAGTGAAAAAGTCACGGTGTGTGCGGGAATCCAAAACCACAATAGTGTAAGGAGAGCCCCTTTTAATCCTTCCGTTTTTATCCTGAAGGGTTGTACCACGAGATTATCCAGAAAGCGGTGTCCCACAACCAACCACGGTCCGAAAAGAAGGTTTATGAAAACCGACTTGAAGAAGGCTATCCATATTCTTCCGTTCGGTAAGTAGGAATGTGCTGTTAGTTCTTCAACGAACCCGTCGAAGCCAACGAACATGAACTTTATAACCGCTCCAAGTAGTGCCCATACAAGCATCGAATATAGCATATGTGTAAAAAGCAGTCTCTTTCTAGCCAGAAGTTTTGCGACTATTTCACCCAACGTCCCCAGGATAGCGAATTTCAGCATTGCTGAAATTATCGGATTCATCTATTTCCCCCTCCCATCAGTGAGTTTTAAGATACGGTACCACGAAGGTATTCCACATGTTTTTTATAAGTATCAGCATGGGTACGGTTATCAGGATTCCCACGATTCCGTACAGGTATCCGAACACGAACATGGAGATAAGGATTGTGAACCAATTTATGTGAACCTGTCTCTGCGATATTTTGGGTGCCAGCACCCACATTTCAAGCTGGTTCGTTGAAAACAGTATGATAAAGGCGAAGAGAAGTCCCCACCATCCATGTGCGGAAAATCCAAGTAAAAATAGTGGGATAGCTGTTACAATCACGCCCATGTACGGTACCAGGTCAGTTATCCCGGCGAGAATCCCCAGAAACAGTGCATGCGGAATCCTGAAAAGCAACGAAAGCAATGCAGTTGCAAATCCGACGAACAGAGCTGTCATCAATTGACCGTACGAAAAACGCTTTATTTGTTTATATGAATTTTTCATGAATTTCCTTATTTCACCCAGCGAACTTGCAGGGAAAAGTTTGTCGAGAGATTTGCCGAGATGCTTTTTAACCACGTTCAGATAGGCCGACGCGACTATGATGAGAAGGGTCATGGTAAGAAGTTTTGGTAAGTTGGTTGCCAGATAAGAAAAGACGTTCAATATAATGGTTTCCAGGTTGTCGTTTATGTATGTCACAACACTTTCCAGAATTTTCGAGACTTTCCCATCCGGTAACGTAAATTCGAAGGAGAAGATTTTCCGTCCTTCAGCCAGAGCGATCGGGAAAACACTGTAAAATGCGTACACTATGGCTCCATAGAACCCTGTAGCGGCAAGAGGAACACTCAACGCTCGTTTTAATTTAAGTTTCTCCAGCAGCTCTGCTATCACGTCAATGAGAACCGTGAAGATGAAGGCTATTGCTATACTACCGAAAACGGCGGGAAAAACTTTCAAACATATTAAAAAGGCTAAAAGATAAGACAGTAAAAACCAGAATCCCTGATTCACACCACTGGCCTCACTTTCCTTTTCTAAAGGTTTATCAGATCAATTATACTGTACGTTTATGCTCTTTCTTTGCTCTCTGTCAACGTCTCTATCTTTTCTAACGCTTCTTTATTACATGCGATTGCAGTATTTTCTGATCTCTCGTCCTTTGCACTTCTCAATATTTCATTTATTCCTGCCCTCCGCTGATTGAGAACCAAGGGTTTTACAATCGCAAATTTAATGTTATAATTTTAATGTGGCGGAGAAGAAGGAGAAAGCCACGCCAATTGTGGCGTGGCTTTTTCTTTTTGGATCGGTGTTCAATCCAATTTTATAAGGGGAGGTTGTGAGTATGAAACGTTTTAAGTGGGTGCTGGTTCTTATGTTTATAGTTCTGCTTTCCACTATGGGTATCGCCAAGGTCAAGATCCAGTTCTGGCACGCTATGGGCGGTTGGAGAATCGAGTTGCTGCAGTCCATGGCGGAAGAGTTCATGAAGACACATCCCGATATTGAGGTGGAAGTACAGTACACGGGAAGTTACAGGGATACACTCAACAAGTTGATAGCGGCAGTGCGAGCAGGTAACCCGCCGCATGTTGTGCAGATATACGATATAGGAACGCAAGTGATGATCGACGGGGGAATAGCCGTACCAATGCAGGAGCTCATCGATAATGATCCCACTTTCGATCTTGGTGCATTCATGCCACAGGTGCTCAATTACTACAGGGTGAATGGGAAACTTTATTCGATGCCATTTAACTCGTCCAATCCTATACTCTATTACAACAAAACATTGTTCAAGGAAGCAGGATTGGATCCAGATCGACCACCTCAGACCTTTGAAGAAGTCATAGAGATGGGAAGAAAACTCGTAAAGAAAGATGCTCAGGGCAACATCATCCAGGGTGCGATAACCTGGCCCTTCCATTGCTGGTTCTTCGAACAGTTCATGGCCAATCAGAATGCGCCGCTGGTGGATAACAACAATGGAAGAACAGGACGACCCACCAAGGCGATTTTCAACAGTCCTGCAGGTCTCAAGATCTTCAAGTTCTGGAAGCAGCTTACTGACGAAGGACTGATGATAAACACCAAGAAAGAGGATTGGACCGGAGCGAGGCAGCTGTTCCTTTCTCAGAAGGTAGCCATGCTCATTTCCTCCACTTCCGACGTCAAACTGATGGAGATGGGATCCAAGGAAAATGGATTCGAGCTGGGAACAGCCTTCCTGCCCAGACCCGCGGATTCGGAAAGCGGTGGAGTTGTGATAGGTGGAGGAAGCCTCTGGATAATAAAGGGACATCCCAAGAAAGAGGTCGAAGCAGCCTGGGAATTCGTCAAATGGATGGCTCTTCCCGAACAGCAGATCACATGGCATAAAAATACCGGTTACTTCCCGGTCAGAAAAGATGCTGTTTCCAGGCTGCTCTTCAGCGGTTACTATGCCGAGCATCCCGATCATCTCACAGCGATGATGCAGTTGCTACTGTCCAAGCAGACTTACGCCACCAACGGTGCCATCATAGGTGCATTCCCGGAAATCCGCGAGATAGTGGAGACGGCCATCGAAAAGATGCTGAACGGTGAAATGACGCCAGAAGAGGCACTTGCGTGGGCTGAGAAAGAATCCACGAAAGCCATTCAGGCATACAACGAACTTTATGAGTGATAATAGATAACGGAGCAATTCATTCATCCAGGGGGTGGTTGTTTGACCACCCCCTGGGTTTAAGAATCGGGGGTGAAGCAGTTGGCGAGAAAATTGACACCCTATTTTCTGCTGATTCCTGCATTCCTGATAATAGGACTTTTCATCTATTGGCCTGCTGTTTATTCATTCAATCTCAGCTTTCACAGAGAAACTCCTTTTGGAACACGGATGATATACGTGGGACTCAAAAATTTCAAGCGGCTTTTCTCCTCGCAGGTGTACACCGATTCCGTCAAGGTGACCATCGCCTACGTAACTCTCAGCGTGACCATAACGGTGATATTATCACTATTTCTGGCCATGCTACTCAACCAGAAGATCCCGGCCGTTAGATTGTACAGAACTTTTATATTCGCTCCTTATGCCATAAGTCCTGCCATAGCGGGTACTTTGTGGACGTTCTTGCTGAATCCCGTGGTTGGACACGTGAACTACTTTCTGATGAAAACGTTTGGAATTCAGGTGGAATGGTTGACCACGAAACCTTACGCTTTTTACGCTGTGGTTTTCGCCACCGTATGGAAGATGATGCCATTCGATATAATCTTCTACCTGGCTGGTCTCCAAAGTATACCGGATGAGCTTCTGGAGTCGGCGCGGATAGATGGAGCGAGTTTATGGAAAAGGATAACGAAAATAATAGTGCCTCTCCTTTCTCCGATAACCTTTTATCTCGTGATAATGAACACCATAACCACCATGTTCGCTGCCTTCGCCATCATCGATGTGATGACGAAAGGTGGACCAGCGAACAGTACCACAACGATGATCTACAGACTGTATCTTGACGCCTTTGCTTTCCAAAGAACGGGTAAGGCAGCCGCAGAATCGGTCATTCTTTTCCTGATAATGGCTGTCATAACCATTTTCTACTTCAGATTGGTGGAAAAACGCGTCCATTATCAATAAGGTGGGTGATGGAGATGAAGATGAGCACGAAAAGAAGGATCAACACCATCGTGAGCGAGATAATTCTGATATTCGTTTCCTTCATAGTCATGATGCCAGTCATACTTGCCATAACAATGAGTTTGCAGACACCCACGGAGGTGTTTTCCTTCCCTCCAAAACTATTCCCCAGCTCTTTCTATCTTGGTAACTTCCCGGAGGCTCTCAAGACGGTGAATATGGGAAGACTGCTACTCAACAGCACCATAGTGGCAGTGATGATAACTCTGGGTAAAATGTTCACCGGAGTATTCGCAGGTTATGCTTTTGCCAACTTCCGTTTCAGATTCAAAGGAATACTGTTTGCGATTTTGTTTGCAACCCTGTTTCTGCCGGCGGAGACG
Organism: Thermotogae bacterium; assembly: GCA_021161835.1. Lineage (GTDB taxonomy): Bacteria > Thermotogota > Thermotogae > UBA12178 > UBA12178 > JAGGZV01. The sequence continues at coordinate 17,951 of JAGGZV010000093.1, forward strand.
GTGATGATACTCCCGCTGTTTCTCATCATGAAGAAGTTCGGATGGATAAACACCTATTGGGCTTTAACCATTCCCTTCATGGCGAGTGCCACCAACACTTTCCTGATGCGTCAGCATCTCCTCACGATACCTAAAGATCTGGAAGATGCTGCCAGAATAGACGGTGCAGGGCCGATGGTCTATCTGTGGAAGATATTGATTCCCCTTTCTTTGCCCATGCTTGCGGGTATGTCACTTGTGAATTTCGTTTACGCCTGGAACATGTACCTGTGGCCACTTATAGCCACGATGAGCGACGAGATGAAAACGGTACAGATCGGTGTGAAGATGCTCATAGATGCGGAGTCAGCCAACAATTGGGGGGTTATAATGGCTGGTACCCTGATAGCACTTGCTCCCACTCTCGTGCTGTTCTTTGCCGTTCAAAACCTGTTTGTTAAGAGCCTGGTACGTGCAGGTATAAAAGGCTGAACGTTACTGAAGGGAAAAGAAAAACCGGGGTAACCCCCGGTTTTTCTTTCATACCCCCAATTCCTCTATGACCTTTTCGACTATTTCCATCCCCACTCTCTTTTGTCCTTCCACAGTGGAAGCTCCTATGTGTGGAGTGGCCACAACGTTGTCCAGCGCCAGCAACTTCATCCGAAGGTCGTCGTTGGGTGGTTCAACTTCAAACACGTCGAGCGCTGCTCCTTTAACCTTACCGGAAACAAGTGCTTCGTACAAAGCTTTTTCGTCGACCACACCACCTCTTGCAGCGTTTATTATGAAGACACCATCTTTCATCTTCTTTATGCTTTCCTCATTTATCAAATGCTTTGTCTGAGGATTCAGGGGTACATGGAGGGTTATGTAGTCTGAACGTTTGAAAAGTTCATCCAGATCCACAAACGTTACGTCAAGGTCTCTGGGATTCTGAACAACGTCGTAAGCTATGAGCTCCATTCCAAAGGCTTTTGCTCTCTTGGCCACTTCGTATCCGATATTGCCGAAACCTATTATACCCAGCGTTTTGCCAAGAAGTTCATGACCTTGAAGCTGTTTCTTTTCCCACTTTCCTTCTTTCAACCCCATGGTTCCACGTGGAATGTGGCGTGAAACGGCCAGCATCAAACCTATGGTAAGCTCGGCCACCGACGGAGCGCTGGCTCCTGGAGTATTCAAAACTTTTATGTTCCTTTCTTTGGCTGCTTCGAGATCTATGTTGTCCAGACCTATACCTGCCCTGGCTATTATCCTTAGCTTTTTCCCTTTTTCGATTATTTCCTTGGTCACTTTGGTTGCACTTCTAACTATCAGCACGTCGAATTCTTCCACTTTTTCCTTCAAAACCTCAGGTTCAAGGTGTTCCATGGAAGCTTCTATGCTTGGATTCGAGGATAAACGTTCGAAAGCTTCCAGGGATAACTTATCGTTCGCATGTACCCTGTACTTCATATGTCCTCCCTCCTGAACACCTCTTCCGCGGCCTTCACACCCGCTCCCAGTTCCACCTTGTAACCGAATTTATCCAGAGCCATTTCCAGCGCGGATAGAGCTGTTATGGTGTCGAAAGGAGACATCCAGCCAAGATGAGCTATTCTCATGATCTTGCCTTTGAGATGTGCCTGTCCTCCCGCTATGGTCACGCCCCACTCGTTTCTCATATAGCCCACCAGTTTCTTTCCGTCGATACCCTCGGGTATCTTCACCGCCGTGAGGACGTTACCGGGTCTTTTGGCGAAAAGCTCCAATCCAAGGGCTTTCACGCCTGCTCTGGTGGCATCGGCGAGCAATCTGTGTCGTTCCCATACATTTTCTATTCCCTCTTCGTACAACATCTCCACTGCCCGCGCCAGCTGATACACCAGGTTTATACCTGGAGTATAGGGAGAGTCAGGGTAGCTTTTATCGTACGCTCGCAGATCGAAATAGTACCTATGATTCGTGGATGCCCTCACCACTTCCAGAGCCCTTTCACTCAGTGCTATGAATGCAAGTCCTGGTGGCATCATCAAACCTTTCTGGGATCCTGCGACTACTACATCTAGCTTCCATTCGTCCATCTTCAGGGGCTGAGCGAGCAATCCGCTTATGGCATCCGTAACGTGTAACACGTTTGTGCCTTCGAGGATCTTTGAAATGGCTTCCACATCCGTAACCACACCTGTGGAAGTTTCGCTCAAGGTAGTGAAAACAGCTTTGGTGTTTGGATATTCCTCGAGTTTTTCTTTGATCTGTTCTGGTGTAACGGCAGCTCCCCATTCTATAGCGATTTCGTGTACCACGACCCCATACGCTTTACATATATCACGCCATCTTTCACCAAACTTGCCCCCCACGACCACTATTGCCTCGTCCCCCGGACTCATGATGTTCGCCACAGCTGCTTCCATCGCCCCCGTACCAGAGGATAAGAGCGTGAACACTCTGTTCTCCGTTTGAAACAGGTACTTCAATCCTTCAAGGGCTTTTTTCTGTATTTCAAGATATTGAGGAGTCCTGTGATGGATGGTTTCCTGGGCGCCAGCAAGAAGGATCTCGGTGGGAACCGGGGCGGGACCGGGTGTGAGAAGATAATTCTTCCTGACGATCTTCGCCATCTCTTCACCCTCCCAGATTTTGAGTTTGAGGACCTATCAGTGAAAATTCTAACATTTACCTTCTCTCATATTATTACGTTCTCTTGAACTGAAAACACTCTGAAAATCACTTCCAGGGATCATAGTGGTTGGTTATGGGTAATCTTCTCTCTTTTCCAAAAGCTCTGGATGAAACCTTTATGCCGGGAGGAGATTGGCGTCTCTTGTATTCGGAATTGTTGACCATCTGTACAACCGATTTTACCGTTTCAACTTCGAATCCTTCCTCGATTATCTTGTCTATGGGCATATCCTTGTCGATGTACATCTTCAGGATCTCATCGAGTATTTCGTAAGGGGGAAGTTTTTCCTGATCAACCTGACCAGGTCTGAGTTCAGCCGATGGAGGCTTTTTAAAGATTCTTTCCGGGATGACTTCCCTGCCGAATCGTTCGTTCACCAAGCGTGCTACTCTGTAGACTTCTGTTTTGTATAGATCTTTTATCACGGCGAATCCACCGGCCATGTCACCGTAAAGGGTTGCGTACCCAACGCTGAACTCGCTTTTGTTTCCCGTTACCAAAACGAGGTACTTGAACTTGTTGGAGATAGCCATGAGGATGTTGCCACGAATCCTTGCCTGTAGATTTTCTTCCGTAACATCCCATGGCAAACCTTTGAACACCGGTTCCAATTCTTCCATGAATCTTTCGAATATTCCCTTTATCGGTATCGTGAAGGTTTCTATCCCAAGATTTTGTGCAAGCTTTCTGGCATCCTCCAGGCTTTCCGATGACGTAAACTGGCTGGGCATCAGCACACCCACCACATTGTCTGGTCCCAACGCCATGGTGGCTATCGATGCTACCAGGGAGGAGTCTATTCCACCGCTTAACCCCACGATCACTTTTTGAAATCCGTTCTTCTTTATGTAGTCACGTGTTCCCAGAATCAAGGCGTCCAGCACCTGTTCATACTCATCTTTCAGTTTCTGACAGGTAGAAGGAGTACTCTCTCCTGACGTGAGAAAAGAGGCGGTGATTTTCACAACATCGCATGTTACATTTTCCTCTTTTATCTGCCTTTTTCGAGGATCGTGCAGTTTGGATAGAACAGCCTCTTCGAGATGTATGTCCACAAGGAGCAGATCTTCATCAAACCCTTTCGCGCGTGCTATGACGTTTCCCTCGTGATCCACAGCGAAACTGTACCCATCGAATACCAGCTCATCCTGCCCACCTATCGAATTGGCGTAGATAATGGGTATCCTGTAATCCCTGGCTCTGGTTGAGGTCATCTTTTCCCTCAACAAAGGTTTGTTCTTTTCAAATGGAGAAGCGGAAAGATTCACTATTATTCCAGCGTTTCCCCTAATGACTTCCATTCTCATGGGACCCTCGGGAACCCATATATCTTCACATATGGTTATCCCCATTCTGGTACCGTGTTCATCCTCCACGACAAGAGGCACACGCCCTTTAGCAAAATATCGGAATTCATCGAAGACTCCGTAATTGGGCAGAATCATCTTGCGATATACACCCTGTATTTCTCCTCCATAAAGTATAGCTGCCGCATTGTACACATCGTCAGAAAAATCTATGAATCCCGCCACTATCACTATATCCATGTCCCTGGTTTCAACGGCCAGTTTCTCAACCGTCTCCACATTTTTTTTGAGAAAATCCAGCCGCAGCACGAGATCTTCCGGAGGATATCCCGTCACGCAGAGTTCGGGGAATACTATAACCCGTGCTCCTCGATCAAAGGCGGCTTTTATCATGGAAAGCATCTTTTCAAAGTTTCCTTTCAGATCACCGACGGTGGAATTTATCTGACCTATGGCTATTCTCATCTTCATCTTCTTCACACCTCCTCTACGCTGAAATTTTAACTCACGATGGTAGAATTTCAGATGCGATCTTGAGGAGGGATTTTCTTGAAAAGGTTTGCAGCGGTTGTCGCATACGACGGCACGAATTTCTATGGTTCACAGGGTCAACCGAATTTAAGGACCGTTCAGGGAGTGGTGGAGGAAGCACTGGAAAGAATATTTTCCCAGCGAATATACACCCAGTTCGCTGGGCGAACGGATGCAGGGGTTCACGCATGGGGTCAGGTATTCGCCTTCAACTGTCCTAAAGATAGATTCGATGAAGAGATCATGAAGAAGGCGTTGAATGCAAATCTACCGGAGGACGTGTACATAAGGAAAGTTTTCGAAGTGGATGAATCCTTCAATCCGCGGTTCGCGGCTACAAAACGAATCTACCATTATTACCTATGGAATTCCAGAACGACGAATCTTTTTTTCAGAAGGTACACCTGGTGGTTTCCGTATGAAATGGACCTGGAACGTATGCGTGAGGGAGCAGGATATTTCGAAGGGGAACATGATTTCTCGTCCTTTGGAAAAGATGTGGGTTCCAAAAATCCTGTGCGTACGATATACAGGGTTCGCATACTGCGCAGAGAAAGCATAGTGCTGATCCGTGTCGAAGGCCGCTCCTTTCTGAGAAGAATGGTCAGGAACATGGTGGCGGCGCTGGTCAAGGTTGGAACAGGCCAATGGCATCCTGAAAAAATAAAGGAGGTGCTTGAAGCACGGGACAGGATGGCTTCTGCAGAGGCGGGAACGGCACCTCCGCACGGTTTGGTGTTGTACTCGGTGCTTTTCTAGCATTACTCATCGTTAACGTTTACAGTACGGGGAACCTGTCTTTGAAATACTCGGGCCCTCCAGATGTACGTTATGAGTTTGAAAACGTTCTCCTGAAATTCTTCGACATTTCTCCGGACGGTACTCCGGCAACGCTCTGCGTTTACGAATATGCAGGAAGGTATGTGTATAAACTCGAAATAGGGAACGAAAGATTCGGCGATTCACCGTCCTTGAAGGAATTGGACGATGTTCTCGAGGAGATGGAAAGTCGTCTTTCTATCTTATATGAAAGGAAAAGAACTGTTACGGTATCGATTCATCCAGAGGATTGTGAGGTCAGGATAAACGGAACTGTCTACAGCACCTCAACTTCGTTAAGATTGAAACCTGGCACTATCCTGGAATACGTGGTTCTGAGTCGTGGATGGAGTGCTACAAGAACAGCCCGTATAGGCTACGATTCCAGACAAAATCTCCGCATCACTTCTGGTATACGAAAGGTGATTGTACCCTCCAGTGGAGTATATATTCTGAATCAGAGGAAAGTAGAAGGGATTGTGGAAGTGCCTGAAGGTTTCTACCATTTAAAAGTTATACAGAACGATGAGGTCGTGTACGATGATGTTGTCTGCATATTCGAGGATCTGGATCTGGCCAGTGTGAAGTTTGAAAGCGCTGGTAGAAAGCGATGGGTAGAGATTCCTTCCAATGGGAAGATGATGGTGGTAATGAATGATGTCATGATGGAGGTTCCTCCTGATACGAGCGTGGTTTTCAAAGTGAGAAACAGGTTATACATCGTCACCGACGAAGGCATCCGTACGGACGATGGGCGGTATCTATGTGAGACTCCCGTAGTAGCGGTTATACCAGAGGAACACATGGTCTTCTTCAGCGATGGAAGGGTTGTAAATCTGCTGGAAGATTGGGAAAGGGATCTATACAATCCTGTGATATCGTGGGCGAAGAGCGGGAATCGTTATTATCTGTTGACGACCACAGGTGAAGTGTACCTTTTCACCCCGTCACGCCGCACGTTTGAAAGGCTGTTTGTACGGAATGTGATGGGATTGGTATCCCACGATGAGAAGATTCTCATGTACACAGGTTCACGGCTGGAGGATATGGAGGGTAAAACAATCTATTCATCGGAATTTCCCATTGTGGATGCGGTTTCTGATGGAGAATACGTGTACCTCCTTTTGAGCACAGGAACGATAGAAGTTTTCCCCGGTGGTCGGAAGATTCTGAGTGGTTCCGGAAAATTGTGGAATTTTGGAAATGAGGTTGTTTTTATCTCCGAAGGGGGGCACTTTTTGTTCATATTGAAGGATGGGCGCAAGAAGGAGAGTAAATACTTCTTTGAAGGTATGATGGGCGTTTGCAGAGTTGATGAGACCATACAGGTTGTCACTCCTTCGAAGATATACGTATTGAGGATGATGAAGGAATGAAAGTTCGGAAGAAGCGTATAGATGAATTGCTGGTGGAAAAGGGGCTGGTTGAAAGTCGGGAGAAGGCCAGGAAGTTGATCATGGCAGGTTACGTAAGAGTGAACGGTGATGTCGTGGATAAACCGGGACGCAGGGTGGATGAAAGCGTCCAGATAGAGCTCGCACACATAGAAAAATATGTGAGCAGGGGAGCGTACAAACTTCTCGGTGCTCTGGAGGATCTGGGTATGAATGTTGAGGGTCTGGTTGCATGTGATATTGGTGCGAGCACAGGTGGTTTCACCCAGGTGCTTCTGGAAAAAGGTGCGAGAAAGGTGTACGCTGTGGATGTTGGGAGAGGGCAGCTTCACTGGAAGCTGAGAAATGATGAGAGAGTCGTGGTGATGGAAAAGACAAACGCCAGATATCTGGAAGATAAGGATTTCGAAGACAGAATAGATGTGGTGACGATAGATGTATCTTTCATATCACTGAAACCGATATTGAAGGCGGTGAACAAGTTTTTGAAAGATGGTGGATACGTGCTGACTCTTGTAAAACCTCAATTCGAACTGGGGAAGGGGAAGGTTAAAAAAGGGGTCGTTCGCAAACTCGAGGATCACATCTTATGCCTCTATTCGGTGGTAGAATATGCACGAAGCATCGGTTTTTCGTGTAGAGGTATGACCTACTCCAGGTTGAAAGGACCAAAAGGCAACATAGAATTTTTTTTACTTCTCATCAAGGATGGAAAGGGTGAGATGAATTCGGACGTTTCCATAGATGAGGTCGTTGTAAGGGCGCATAAAGAGCTTGGAGGTGCGCAAGGTGATGAATAAGGCTCTGTTGGGAATTTTCATAATTTTCATATCTTTTTGTAGCGTGTTTTCTTCTCCCATAGACTATGTGAACTCTGGAAAGGACTTTTTTATAGTGATAAGAAACCTATCGACAGCTTTCGAAAAATTCCGGGAAACAAGCGAATTTTTCGATTATCTGATGAACGATGAGGGGTTGAACGTTGAAAACATCCTGGCAAGTTTTGGAGAGATCCTGGAGCAGGACAAAGGTGTGAACATGGACCTGTTGGAGCGGGTTTTTGATCGCGAGATCATCCTCACAGGCGAAGGTCTGGGGATAAAGATAGCGGATTTCATATCTCTCGATCCAAACTACTTTGTGGATCTCCTTAAGAATATGGGAAAAGGTTTCTATGTGGTGTTCGATGTTGATACCACCGATGAAGCCAGCGAACTTCTGCGCAATTTCGCCCGCCTTTTCGATGCGGAAATCAAGCAGTACGCCACGTCTTTCGAACTTCGAATGAAAGATGCCATGCTGTATGCCTGGTACGATGATGATGTGTTTGTGCTGGCGGGCAGTGAAAGTGGTGTTTTCGACGCGACGGATGCCAGGAATGATGAAAAAAATCGAATGGTCGTTGCGGATCCCGTGGCTTCAAGCGTTTATGTGGAACATCGAGGAGATTTCGTATGCGGCTATTTTCTGGAGGATTCTTTGAAACTGGACATGAGTTTAGAACTGTCTGTGAGCACGAAATACGTTACTCTGGGTGCCACGGTGTGCGATGAGGGATTGGTTGTCGATTTGCATCAATTCGTCGAGTACGACTCCACACAGACCGAGGAGCTCGTGAAAAGTGCTCTGGTGAAAACGGAAGATTTCGAAGATTTCGAAGTTGTGGGAAATTATTTCGTTGGCATATCTTCCTCGCTCGGCGAATTCGCGTTGAACGAGTTCAAGAAATGG
>JAGGZV010000082.1 GCA_021161835.1 Thermotogae bacterium
ATCCTTTGCAAGTCCTACTGGATTGATGTGTGATGCTTCCATTTCGTCCAAGAATACAAGGTTCTTTCCCATTATACCAGTTTATCGTGGATTATTTGTGCATGAAACGAGAGCTTTGACCAGCAGCAGGGGATCATCCAGATTTGCATAAACCACTTTCCAGAAAGGTTGAGATATGTCTACAACTACAATTGGGGATTTATAAACCAGTTTATTCTCCGGTGAAATCAACATGATGGTTTCTGGAATGTGCAGTTTCAATTTTCTGGCTACGTATTCTCCTTTCTCTTCGCCTTCTTCCAGCCCTATAACCGGTACGTTATCCATATCCTTCATTTCATCGAAGAAAGCATCTACCGGATCCTGCCAGCAACTCGCTTCCCAGCATGAAGGTTCTATAATTGCAATAATCTGGAGGTTCTCTATTTGTGAAAATGTTCCTAAAACCTTTTTTATTCGTTCTGCGTCTTTCAGCAGCGCGCTGTAGCTGTTAATATCAAGTTGTGTGAAGTATACAAGCTTCCACTTTCCTTTCTCCAGAATCGCAGGGTTCCCTTTTATATCTGTTAGCTGAAGATCCGAAAATATCAATTCTTCACCAAGAATGGGATAGAACTCTTCCTCCTCCGTTTCTTCGAGAACAACACTGTCACCCGATCGCGAAACTTCCTTGACCTTATAAAACCTTCCTGAGATCCTCAGAATGTCAAAGCAACAGAAGATCTCAGTTTCTTCGATTTGCCCATTTTGGTTGAAATCCACCATGAGGACAGTATCATCTTTGCTATAGACACCGTCACAATTGGTCTCCACTATGTAAACAGGCAGCTCGGTATTTCCTGCAGTGAGTATTCCTTCTCTGTAGGTTGCTCTAGCGTAGTTAATCCAATTGGAATATTTGCAGCGGCATTTACACTCTGTCAATTCTGAGAACCATCTGAAGTATACGTAGTACGGAACAACATCTGTGCCATAGCGTACCATAGCGTGGGTAATCACTGCAACAGAGCCTTCTTCATAATAACTGAGCAGATCGTAGGAAGTGAGATCATCGGTAAGATCGTGGTTACCATTGCAATCAAAGAGAATAACAGGTTTTCCATCTTCTTTCATTCCTACCACGAGGTAGAAATCCTGATTGTTCAAGGTGATTTTTCCAAATCTAGGCTGTTGTAACGATGGAATGGTCAATTCTACCTCCGGCTTGTCAAACAGAAAAATACTTTGACTTCCAAAAAGTCGTATGCCTATCATGGGTTCACCAAAAGTTATTTTTATGACACCTGGCCAGATAGATACTCCGGCAAAGAAGATGAAAATCAATCCCACCACTATTTTCTTCATGCTTTTCCCCCCTTTAATCAGTGATCAGAGCACGAGCACCAGAAACTAACTACTGTATGACCTGACACATTCATTAAACCACTAACCGTTCCAACTCCTGAAAAAGATTTCCTTAAATAGTAGTACTTTTCTAGTGTTACAAATCCCCATTTACTGCACTGCTTGTACTTGCATTTAGCTTTTAAGTGTAGCGTTACAGGCAACGGTACACCTGTTGAAGAATAGTGGAGAGCTGTTCCCCGTACATAAAAATCATCAACTCCCAAACGTATAAGTTTGCATTCAATAACTGAACATCCTGGATCTTCAATCAAAGGTTGGTAATTTTCCAGAGCAACAAACGTTGGGTAAGCAACCAATCAATCGGCTGGTTGATAAATTTCATTTTGGTATCCATATACTTTTACTCCAACCATAAAAAGCATCACCATAGTACTTAATGCTAGTGCTCTCATCAACAATTTCTCCATTAAATATCCCTCCCCTTCAAAAAAATTAAATATCCCTTCCCTTCAAAAAAGTTTTATTCTAACAGAATTATAAAATAAGAGTTTTATTTTGTCAATCTCTAATTTTCATTCCAGATAAGTATAAAAATTCTTACCAAAGGCGAATGCTTCGATAAAATACTCAATACGATCCCATGTATAAACTTCCTGATGCGTTTCTCCCTCAACTTTCTACCATGAATTCCAATATCCTTCCCAGCTTTCTTCTCGTTCTTCCATCTTTTTCATACCAGTAAGCTGTGAACGAAATGGAAAGGTTCAGGCGATACTTTCTGGCAAAATGCTCTACTGTTTCCGGTCCTTTGAATCTCACACCGAAGTTGATACCTTCGTATCTGCCGTAATTCCTCAGGAATCTTCCACACAAACTTCTGTCTTCTCTTTTTAGTTTCACGTATCTTCTCGCAAATCCTTCCAATTTCTTTCCCATTCTTTTGAACGCCTTCTCCACAGCAGCTTTTCTTCCAGCTATATATGGATGTGGTGTTATCATGTTGATTATCATTAGCATTCTGTCAATGTTCAAAATTTTAGATTCTGTTAGTCCTTCTATCGTTTCTTCTAAGGTGTCCCTCACCTTTAACCTTCCGAAATTGTGAGATGTATACATCGATATAAAGTGTTTGAGCTTCTCAAATGGTGTGCATTCTTTCAATACCGTCTGTGCTTTGTTGTACTTCTCCAGGATTCCAGCTTTTAATGTTTCTTCCTGTGTAAGAGGTGGCGTTATCTTTAAATCCTTCACGATCCTCTGAAGTGTAATGCTCTTGATATATTGAACTTCACCATTTGCGATTTTGCGTAGCGTTTTACGACTGATACTGTGAATTTCATCGATATTTGCTTTTATGAAATTTCTTATGTGGTCATCAACGGCATATATATTCTCAAAATGATTAATTTTACACATTTTGATCTCTTCCAGGAGGTTTCTATAATCTTTTTTCTGTTCGTCGCTTAAATCCTGCCAGGATTTCAGTAGTACCCATGAGGTCTCAACTGGGATGGATACCGTTTTTTCCACCTCAAAAAGCGTATCGAATACGTGTATGATTTCGTCCATCTCTTCTTTGTAAAACGAAGCGAAAAACAAAGCTTTCTCTGCTAATCTCTTCGCTATTTTTGGATGTATACTCTTCAAATACCACGCCATATCATTGAGTGTACCCACAATACCCGTTGGGTGAGGGATGTTGATGAATACATTGAAAGCTTTTTTAAACAGTGATATGGCTTCAGATATATTACCTTCTTTTACATTTCGCCTCGCTTTTCCCAAGAGTATAAAGACGTAGCTCGAAGGTTCTTCCTTGTGATTTTCTCCCCAGATTCTTAACCCTTTTACTAGATCTTTTCCTCCGATAAAAGCAGAAAAATGAAGGATGTTGCTCAGAACGATGGGCCTGATCCTGGGAGGTATCTTGTGCATTTCTTTTCTCAGCGATGAACATATATCTGCACACATTGATATCCATCGCCTGTCTTTCAACCGTCGCAAAACAGATAATTCCCTTGCTTTGAGAAGGTAGTAGACAGTTGCATCTTTCTTTGTGCATGCTTTCAATCCGTTTCTCAATTCTTTTAAAGCATCGTTGAATTTTTTACTCCATACATATTCGGTGGCAAGGAAATAACTCTTCCACGCCTTTGGGATATCCGCACGCACAATGTAATTTATAAGAGGTTTGGCGAAAGAACCATATGTTGATAGTACCTTACAAACTCTCCAAACATTTACATTCATAACACATGTCTCCAAACAGGGACATTCATTCATGAATTATACACTCACTTTTGTATCCATCCCCTGTTCAGAACGCTGTTTTGTATTTCATAACATTGCAAATGAAAAAACCACTTGCAGGTGATTAATACACACAATTAGTTTCCAAATCTTATCATCAATCCCCCTGCGGCCATGGTACATAATATTAGGTTGTGTCAAGAATTTGCTGTAAAAAGGCACTATATCCCATCATAAGCCGCTTTCCTCCATGTCAAGATATCTTCTTCCTGTCAGCCATTCTTCGTTTATGTCTATCAGTATCGCCACCGCAAGCCTTATCAACGATCTTTCATTCGGAAACGCGCCTACTACTCTGCTGCGTCTTTTCAGTTCTTTGTTCACCCTTTCTAATATGTTCGTCGTCTTTATCCTTTTCCAATGTTTTTCGGGAAACGATTGGTAGTTGTACAAATCGTGTATGTACCTTTCGCACGTGGATGCCGCTCTTTTTAAATCTTCTCTTTCCATTTCCTGTATGAGCCTTTGCATATCTTCCACACTTTTCAACGCTTCTTTTATCCTTTAGGATATCTCCTTTCTTTTGTGTCCATCCGATACAACCAGCTTTACACTTGCAAGTCCTCGGTTCTTTAATTCTTCAAATAGCTCTAACCAAAAATCTTCTCCTTCACTTTCTGCAAGTTTTAAACCAAGTATCTTTCTGTGTCCGTCCTCTCTGATCCCTGCCACTGTCAAAAGTGCTTTTGTTTTGTATCTGCCCGCTACTTCATCTCTCACTTTGTAGTAGCTTGCATCGACAAAAAGA
>JAGGZV010000054.1 GCA_021161835.1 Thermotogae bacterium
ATCACGATACTTTCCTGCGAATCCGGGAAGATTTGAAACAGCTTTTGAGGGAGTGATGGATGTGAAGATAGGGGAAAACATAAGAAGCGATGATTTTAGAACAGAAAAACATGTACCCGTTATAGAAGCTCCAGATGCCGTGAAAAGGGGTGAGAAATTCGATGTGGAAATTTTTGTGGGTAAAGAAGTACCACATCCCAACACGGTGGAACATCATATAAAGTGGGTTGAGCTTTATGCGAAGATGGATGGAAAACCGGTGATACAGTTGTTCCATATCGAGTTGGGGCCTTCATACGCGGAACCGTCGGTTAAAGTGTCGATAAAGCTTGAAGAAAGTGCGACACTTCTAGCCCTTTCTTATTGTAATCTTCATGGTCTCTGGGAAAGCTTCAGATTCTTAAAGGTGGAATGAGGTGATGTTGATGAAGAAGTATCGATGTATGGTGTGCGGGTATATTTACGATCCTGAAGTGGGCGATCCAGATAACGGGGTGGAAGCTGGAACATCTTTTGAGGATCTTCCAGAAGATTGGGTTTGCCCTGTCTGTGGTGTAGGCAAAGATTCTTTTGAACCTGCAGAATGAAGGGATGTCATCTCCCTTCAACGTTTATTATAGGTTTTTTCCAGGTGCCGATGCTCAATGCTATGATGGCCAGGATCAGGGCTGCTATGTTGCTGGCTATCATGGCATAAAATATGCCGGTAAATCCGTACAAATTCGTTAACAGGTATACCAGTGGTATCCTCACTCCCCACAATCGTGCTATGTTAACAACAGCTGATTGGAAGGTGTGACCTGATCCATCTAGGGCAGCCATAAGTGCTTGCATAGCAGCAAAGAATGGGATTGAGAATGAGACCAACTTGAAATATATCTTGCCTATTTCCACAACTTCTGGATCGTTTATGAAAACGGCAGTGACATACCGTCCGTAAAAGAACGTTAGCACACATAGCCCGCCTATTATGACGAAGTTAAACCATGCCCCCATCTTGATTGCTCTGACAGCTCTATCTTCTTTTCCCGCTCCGAGCGCCTGGCCAACGGCCGTGGCCACGGCTGCCGCTACACCGCCGGAGAACATTATCATCATCGAAGTCACCCTGTTTCCAACTCCGAAAGCGCTTATGAGCGCTGCACCAAATCTCGCCACAACGCTCATGACAAAGGTGAATCCCAGGGAAGTTATGGATTGACCCAGGGATGAAAAGAAGCTAACCTTGAAAATCAGTTTCGTATAGCGCCAGTGCGGTATCAAATCTTTCGGTCGTATTTTCATTCCCCTGACACCTGAGAATATTATGTACAGAGCATAAACGGCGCTTACACCACGTGATATCACCGTTGCCAGAGCTGCCCCAAAAACGCCCATGCGTGGAAAACCGATACCGAAGATCATGAGTGGATCCAGAACGACGTTCAATAGGACGGATATAGCTGTAAGGTTCATTCCAATTCTGGAATTTCCCCATCCTCTAAATGCTCCACCTACCGTGAACAAAACAAAGGCTGTTGGTGAACCCAGAAAGATGGTCTTCATGTAAACATCACCCAGATCTAAAACGGCATCTTTTGCACCCATCACCGTTAATATTGGTCTGGATAGGACAGCTCCTGCTGTGCCTATACAAATCGATAGTATGAGTGATATACTGAGCACCTGTCCCATTATGAAAGCTGACGTTTCCTCGTCCCCTCTCCCGGTGTACTGTGAAACGAGACTACTTGCTGCCACAGACAATCCAAAAGCGAAGGAAAGTGCAGTGAATATCACGGGCCACGAGATCGTCGGAGCCGAGAGAGCGTCTCTGCCGAGTTTCCCCAACCAGAAGGCATCTATGATGTTGTACATGGTTTGTAGAAGATTCGCTGCTATGACAGGCCATGCCAGTTTCACCATCTTTTTGAAGAGGTGTCCTTCCACCATGTTTATGCGTTCTGCATCCACGTTGAGACCTCCATATGTTAGGATACCTAACTATTGTAACATTTTTTCCTGCTTTTGTGCTATCTTTTCATACACAGTGGCATTCTTCCTTCATAGATCAGATCTCCATTTCGGAAGGAGAAAGCCAAAGGCAGAACCTTTACCCCCTTCCTTACCGCCTTCCAGAAAGTGGATGCGAATTCAGGATCCACGGAAGAATTGGGTGCAAAACATGCCGAACGTGTGAATACAAGTATCAGAAGGAGGGTTTCATCGCCTTTTTCCTTCAATTCCATGAGTTCTTCGAGGTGTTTTCTCCCCCTTTTCGTAGGAGCGTCGGGAAAAAGCGCTTTTCCATCTCTGGATAGGGTGCAACCTTTAACTTCGATCCATGTTTTATTGCCTTCTTCGTCTTCCACGGTGAAATCCATCCTGCTCTTTCCATGAGTTACTTCGGCCTTCACTTCGCCATACATATTTAAAGGCAGTAAACGGAGATCCAGGAGTTTTCGAACTATTTTGTTGTGATAACCTGAATGCACGAAAACGTATTCTTCTCCTTTTCTGGCAGCAATGAGATCAAAGCGGGTTTTCCGAAGAGACTTTTCAACATGTTTGATAAACACTTCGTTATCCCTGTAAAGCAACTCCTTTAGCCTGCCAGGATCGTGTATGTGTACTTCGACCGGCTTTCCTTTCAGATTCACCTTCCCTAGAAATCTATTCAATCGTTCAACAAATATGGCTTTCTCCAGACTCTTCAGTGTTAACACGACCATGTAATCTTCTCCTTTTGCACGCGTTGTGAACTGATGGTGAACTTTTACATAATAATAGTATAATTTTTGAAAAGCGGTGATGAAGGATGTGAGGGTGAGTGAGATATGGTATATTCGGAGGAGTGTTCAACCCTGTACACAATGGTCATCTGGTAATTGCTATAAACGCTCTGGAGTTTCTTAAACTGGATAAGCTGTACATTGTTCCCTCTTTTTCTCCTCCTCACAAGCGTGCAGATTTCATCGTTCCATTTGAGTTGAGATTTTCGTGGGTTCAGAAAGCTTTCAAGGGACTGAAAAAAGTGGAAGTGGTGGATCTGGAAAGACGACTTCCATCACCATCGTATTCCGTGCAAACTGTGAAATGGTTCACGAATAACGTGGGTGCCTCCCCTTTTTTCATCGTTGGGGAAGATTCTTTGTCTTACATAGAGAAGTGGTATGATTACAGAACGTTGCTTGATATGGTCAAGCTGGTTGTATATCCACGATACTGCGGACGGCCTTTCGAAAAGCATGCACGGGAAGTTATGGGCGAAAAGTACGATCAGATCATCTGGTTGAACACACCCCTGATACAACTGAGCTCCACGGAGATACGGGAGAGATTGCGAAAGGGCCTGAGTGTGAAGGGCATGGTACCGGAATCGCTGGAACATGATATTCGAAGAATTTATGGGAGGGAAAAATGTTGAATCCGCTCATCCTTGCTCACAGAGGTTATTCACTTCTCTTCTCTGAGAACACGAAGAAAGCTTTCGAAAGGGCTGCAGACCTTTGTGTAGACGGATTTGAAATGGATCTACGCGTGTGTAAGGATGGGAAAATCGTGATAATACATGACCCGGTTGTGGATAGAGTGAGCAATGGAGAAGGGAAGGTGAAAGATTACAGCTTTGATGAAATACGCGAATTTCGTGTTGGTCAGGATGAACATATACCATTGCTTGACGAACTGTGGGATTGGCTGGTGGAAGATGGCAGATGGATAAACATGGAAATAAAGGAAAGGGAAGTGGTGGAACCCCTGGTGGAATTTCTGAAGGATAGATACTATGAGAAATTGATCTTTTCCTCTTTTCAGCATTCCATAGTCTATGAATTGAAGGAAAAACTGGGCTGGGTGAAGATAGGGCTTCTGTACGATAAACGGCCAGATTACGATCTGAGGGAAGAGATGAAAAAGGCCAGGGAAAAAGGCGTTTATTCTTTTCACCTACCTGTTGAAGGTGTCGGATACTTTGGGAAAAAGGAATACCTTAAAATACTGGATGGTATCCGTATGGCGGGCTTCAAGGTTGCTGTGTGGACCCTGAACGATCCAGGGTTGTACATGACACTCATGAACCATGTGGATATGGTTATAACCGATGATCCGATCGTCGGTGTCAGCGCGGATCTTTATGAAACTTTCAGGAGGTACGAGAAATGAAGGTATGTTTGATAGGACTACCCGGGGCCGGGAAAACCACGATATTTTCAGCACTTACCAGTGTGGACATGGGAAAGCATCATCTTCAGGAAAAACGGAAAACCGTTCCTGTGAAGGATGAACGTCTGGAGAATATAGCGAGAATATACAACTCGAATCGTGTGGTTCCGGTCGTGCTGGAAATTCTCGATGTGGAAGTGCGTGAAGAGGGTTTCATTCCAAAAGCGATACCACCCAATGTGGATGCGCTGATAGTTGTGGTGAGAGCGTTTGAAGATCCCGCTTTTCCCCTTCCACAACATTTGGTAGATCCTCTGAAGCAGTTTCGAAGCGTACTGGATGAGCTTATCTTGAGAGATCTCGTGGTTTGCGAGAGCAGACTGGAAAAGCTGGAAAAATCCCGAGGTTCCTTGAGCAACGTTGAGCAGCAGGAACACCGAATACTTCAGAAGCTGCGAGAGGTTCTATCCGCCGGAACCCCTCTTTTCACCATCGAGAAAGAATTGCTGGAGAGTGAGCGCAAGATCATATCGAGTTTTTCGTTTCTTTCCATACGCCCCATGATAGTTGTTTTGAATCTCGATGAGGAAAAGTTCAGGCAGAGGAGCTATCCTGGTAAGGACGGTTTCCAGGAATTTCTGAAAGATCTGGGAGTGGCATATGTTGAAATATGCGGAAAGTTTGAGCAGGAGCTTACGGAACTCCCGTCTGAGGAACAGCAGGACTTTCTAGAAGATCTGGGTGTTTCCGAACCTTCAATAGTAAGGATGGTGGAAACCATATATCGTCACATGGGATTGATCACTTTCTTCACCGCCGACAGGAAGGAAACACGTGCGCGAACTCTGAGATCGGGTGAGACAGTTCTTCGGGCGGCTGAGAAAGTGCACTCTGACATGGCGAGAGGGTTCATAAGAGCGGAGATAATAAAATACGAAGATCTGATAGAATATGGATCAGACAGAGCGTTGAGGGAAAAGGGATTGATACACGTTGTGGGAAAGGAGTATTTGGTACAGGATGGTGATATAGTTAGAATAAAATTCAACGTGTGAAAAGGGGGAAGACATGAAACGTCTATTTCTGAGCGATCTTCATGTGGGGGATGGAACTGCCAAGGACGATTTCGAATTCGATGAGGAATTTGTGAAGCTTCTTGAAACTTTTGAAGCGGAAGATGTTGAGCTGATAATAAACGGGGACTTTCTGGAAATATCGAAGTCCAGGCGTCTCAAGAAGCTGGGTCTGGTACCGCTGAGTGTGGTGTTCGAGAGGCTGGAGCCGGAAGTGGTGGACGATATAGTTCTCAATCATGAGCGCCTCTTCAAAAAGCTTGCCGAGTTTGCAAAGAAAAAGAAAGTCTACTACGTGGTAGGCAATCATGATTTCTATATGTTGAAAATGGATAAACTAAGAGAAAGATTCTGGGAGCTTTTGGGCGTAAGAATACCGATATGTTCCCACGTTTATCTGGACGACTGGAAAATACTGGTTTTCCATGGTCATCAATTCGATGTGACCAACAGACTGAGCTTCGATGCCAAGAGCAGAGAATTGCTTCCACCTCTTGGAGATTACGCCGCGCGATACATGACGATACATTTCGATGACCTTCTTTACACCTACAACGTTCCCGAAGATATATTGAAAAATTACGATAACGTTAAACCCGCCACAGATACCGTCAAATGGCTGGAGTATGTGAGCAAGGCTTACAACGTGGGTCTGGATCTTGTGGAAGAGTGGACAAAAACTTTCGTGAAAATGTTGAAAACCCCGATTGCGAAGCGCTGGATGAAGGTGAATTATCCTCTGATGAACTTCTTTTCCAATTTCTTCATTAACAATTTCGGAGGTTTGAAACTGGGCGAGTACATAGTACGTGCTGTGGATAAATTGAGACGGTTGAGACAGTCGGATGTACTGTACAAGCGTTCCAAGAAAGTGCTCGTCAAAAAGCGTGGGAAGGTTTTCAAGAAAAAGGACCTGGTAGGTTTCGACGAAGAGATGCTTGAATACGATTCCAGGGATGTGAATGGATTGATACTCGGTCATTCTCATTACAGCGATCTAAGATTCTTCAAACGTGGTGGCGATACGACTTTCTACCTTAATACAGGCACCTGGTGGCCAGTTGTCAGCAAGAGGGGGAAGGTCTTTCACAGAATATGTGAACTCACCTGGGCTCTCATCGATGATTCCAAAGGCAAATTGGAGATAGAGCTCCACACCAGAGTACGTACTATAACGTAATCCAGGGTTTACCTTACCGAGTAAATCATCGATATGTAATCCGCCAGGTCTATTCCTATGATGTAACCCCGTGTATATGTTTGTCCATCTATAAGCGTCACAAAGTATTTCACCCCGATAGGTATGCTCATCATATCTCCCAGCA
This sequence comes from Thermotogae bacterium, assembly GCA_021161835.1. GTDB lineage: Bacteria > Thermotogota > Thermotogae > UBA12178 > UBA12178 > JAGGZV01. The sequence continues at coordinate 6,542 of JAGGZV010000054.1, forward strand.
TCGAAAGAAGGGATGAAAATCCTGCTGAAAACGTGGTTAGTTCGTGATATTGCTGTGTGATCATGGTACGCAGGTTGATCTGTGAGAGCTCGAAGCCTAAGGTTGGAGCGGTAACACTGAACAGATTAAACCAGTTGGCCCTACGTTCTTGGGGGATACTGAGATTTATTCCTACAGCCTTCCCAACGTACTCGCATTTGCCAAAGCTGGAAATTGAATTCTCAAGTATGTACATTCCCTGCAAATACGGTATCGGGCTTAGTGGGGGAACACGGTTCCGGGCATACATCAAGTATCCCCACAGCTTTATGGGTCCCGACGCTAGAAACTGGATCAAACCAGTATGCCAGCTCCAGTCAGAGTTGATGAAATTGTAGTCGAAAGAT